>JAFDJC010000125.1 GCA_019307665.1 Deltaproteobacteria bacterium
TTAACTTTTCCTCGATAGAAGACAGTCACTTTTTCGTTCCTGTCAAGGGCCTTGAGTACATTATTCATTTTGTACCTTAAGGGGGTTTTCAGTCAGCTGGATGACCTCATTTTATAGTGATGTCAAGAATTCGACCCAATCCATTTAACAGATGCAGGGTCAAAGGAAAGCCGGACATCGCGGCCAGGATAAAGATCGGCGGCTCGCATATCCTCAATAGACAATTTCACGTTAAATGCCATGCTGCCGACCCTGATGACGGCAATAATCCCGGTTCCGTCTTTTTCGAGCATCAGCCTTGCAATGGTGCCATGCAGCATGTTTGGAGTGCGATCGGTTTTTTGATCAGCCCCGTGATCAGAAGGATAGATGGAAAAGGCACTGGAATCGATAACTGCCGCTGCATTTTTTTCAGGCAAATTATTAACCACTATTTTTTGCTTATCCTGGAGATGCTTTTCCCAGGTTCCGTTTTCTTTTTTTTCCCATGGCCCGAAGATGATGTTCTCACTGCTTTCACCAAGAATCCTGCCTCTGAACATGTGAAGCATATTATCACAGACATCATAAAGCCATTCACGGTCATGTCCGGCAATGATCAAGGTGGCGCCCCATTCTTCGCGTGCTTTGAGCGCCGCGTCTCTTATCAGCGCAATGCTTGCAGCGTCAACTCTTGCAGTCGGTTCATCCAGTAGCAGTACTTCAGGTTTCAGGACGAGCCGCGCTGCCATGGCAACTCGTTGTGCTTCTCCTCCGGAAAGCTCATCCCATTGACGCTTTGCAAAAGAATCATATTCCAGGCCCACCATGGAAAGAGCCCTGGATATTTTACTTTTAAGGTTGTTTTTGTCGCCTCTGATTTTAAGTCCATATGCGATATTTGCATAAACAGAGCGCTTCATAAGATATGCATCCTGGGTCAGAAGCGTTGCCCGAAATCTTACATGCTCTGAAAAGGGCTCAGCCGGTCTTCCTTTAAACAGGATGATTCCCCTGGAAGGTTCATGGATAAAGGCCATAAGTTTCAGCAGGGTGGTTTTACCACTGCCGTTTGGCCCCATGAGTCCTGTAATGGATGCCTGTTGAATGGAAAGGGAATCAATCTCCAACACAGTATGGTTTGGAAGGTAACTGTGTTTTAGATTTTCTATTTGATAAATCGGTTGAGTCAATTAATGGTGATCCTTTATTTTTTACGTAAAAACGATACGGAAATATTAACCGCAAAAGCGATGCCGATAAGGACAAGGCCGAGTGCGATCCCGGTGGCAAACATTCCTTTTCCTGTCTCAAGTGCTATGGCAGTCGTAATGGTCCGGGTGTGCCACTTGATATTGCCGCCGACCATCATCGAAATTCCCACTTCTGTCATGACCCTTCCATAAGCAGTAAGCGTTGCGGCAAGAATTCCGTGCCTGATTTCCCACAGGCTGCTTAAAGCAAGCTGGCGCCTGTTGGCGCCAAGAGAAATAAGAGTGGTACCAAGATGCCTGTCCATTCCTTCAACTGCTGCCGCGCTTAACGCTGTAACAATCGGAAGGGCAAGTATGGTCTGGCCGATGGCAATTCCGGGCAGTGAAAAAAGGAGGCCGGCATTGCCCATGGGCCCCTGTTTCGACAAAAATGCGTATACGATCAGGCCTATAAATACAGTTGGAAGAGAAAGCAGGGTATCAACGACGATCCTCACCTGCTTTTTTCCCGGAAACTGATAGTAACCGAGCATAAATCCTGCTGGTATGCCCACGGCAAGGCTTGCTGATATGGAATAAGTGGAGACTTTCAGAGTCGCGAATACCGCAGACCATGTTTCAGGGTCTTGACTGAACAGCAGCTGAAAGGCTTTTATAAAGCCATGGATAATGTATTCCATCTTTCTCGTTGTCAGGCAGAGCCCTGACTGTTTTTATCCTGTTTTTGAAAAACCACCTCACCGCTTAAAGAGGTATCGTAACCCTGAAACGCTTCAGCGGTCTCCATGAAGTCTTGACCCCGCAGAATGCTTAAAAAATGCTGTATTCCCTGATCAAAGAATTGCTCTTTTGCGATCAAAAGATCAAAACGCTCCCACCTGATGGGTATGAATTTCAGGTCAAGAAGGGATGCCACCGGACGGATACCGGGACCGGCATCTATCCGTCCCGAAAGGATTTCGAGCCCCATATCAATATGTAGGCTGACTTCATTATGATAGCCGTCGATATTCTCTCCTTTGACACCTGCCTTTGAAAGCTCTTTGTCAAAAAGGAGCCTTGTTCCGGTTCCCAGTGAACGGTTGGCAATTTTGATTCCGCGTTTCCCGAGATCCGCAATTTGTTTTATTTTTTTAGGGTTCCCTTTATTGACGAGAAGCCCTTGCGCCCTTTTGCAGAAATTGACAACCACCGGAATTTTATCCAGCTCTTTGGCTGCAAAAGTAAAATTATATTCACTTTCGTTTTCCTGAAGAAGGTGGCTGGCTGCAATATGACACAGGTTTCTCCGTAAAGCATGCAATCCGCCCATGCTCCCAAGGTTTCCAAACACAGCTATGCTGTCTGCATGAAGAGTATTGAACATGGACACAGTTTTTTCCAGCAAAAGGTCGTTGCTGCCGGCAATAATTAAAAGCCCTTGGTATGGCTGAAGATCGGTCCCGGGTTTTGGATAGTTCAAGGTATTGGTTTCAATCCACTGTTCCACCAAGTGCCTCGGGAAAAGCCATTTGCCTGTAATTTTGGTTGCAGGGAGTCCTTTTCCAGAAATAAGGGAATAGACAATTTTCGTATTTACGCCGAGAAATTCCGCCACTTCTTTTGTGGAAAACATTTTTTTCATTGTTTTTCTAGTCCTCTGCTATGCTATACAGTATATAAAATAGAGCATTAAAAATGTTAATTTGCGGCAATCAAAAGTGTGTATATTACAAAATATCTTTTGTGTATATTCATTGTCAATAACATTATAACAAATAAAGCGTATAAAAGACTATAAGTAACCCTAAACAACACATCTTGAGAAAGCTTTTTAATGAAAACCTTGAGCTTGAGTGTAATATCCGATAGAAGGCTGTATAACCGGTTTAAACGGGGCCGGTTTTTCAGGAGATCGAAATGACAGCTTATTTTATCAGAAGGATATTGTTAATCATCCCAACATTTATCGGCATTACCGTGCTTGTGTTTATAATAACCCGGTTTGTTCCCGGAGGACCGGTGGAACGGATGATCGCACAAGCCCGGATGATGAGGGTTACCGGTACCGACACCGCAGGCATGTCTTCAAAAAATCAGACCCAGCCGTTGTCTGATGAACAGATAGAGGAACTGAAAAAATACTATGGTTTTGACAAGCCGGTGCTTGTCAGTTATTTTTTGTGGCTCGGTAAAGTGCTCAGGGGAAATCTGGGCGTATCCACAAGATATTATGATCCGGTGTGGGACATGATTAGGGAACGGATACCGATCTCTCTCTATTTTGGAATTATTTCGCTTATCATGGTTTACGGGGTTTGCATTCCATTAGGTATTGCCAAGGCGATTAAACATAAAAGTGTGTTTGATAATCTGACATCCGTCATTGTTTTTATCGGGTATGCGATTCCCGGATGGGTCGTAGGCGTGATGATGCTGATTTTTTTTGCATCGTACCTGGATATATTTCCTTTGGGCGGCCTGGTCAGCGAAGGTTTTGAAGATTTTTCGATTTTTAGGAAAATAATTGATATCACATGGCACACAATTCTACCGCTTACGGCATATGTCGCCGGTTCATTTACAGTAATGACGTTTTTGATGAAAAATACACTCATGGATAATCTTGCTGCGGATTATGTGAGAACCGCCATCGCAAAAGGTCTTTCTTTCAAAAAAGCGGTATTCAGGCATGCGCTGAGAAACAGCCTGATACCAATGGCCACACATTTTGGAAACAATATTTCTATTATATTAATGGGTTCGTTCCTCATCGAAAAGGTATTTAACATCAACGGAATGGGACTGTTGGGATATGAATCGGTGGTTGAGCGTGATTACCCGGTTGTCATGGGCATACTGGTAATATCGTCTCTGCTTTTCATGATCGGTAATATCCTTTCAGATATCTGTGTGGCGATTGTTGATCCAAGGGTACATTTTGAATGATAAAGCTTAACCCGCTGACCATAAAGAAAATCAGACGATTTAAGTCTATTAAAAGAGGGTATTATTCGTTTATTATCTTTCTCTTTTTGATTCTTATTTCATTTTTCGCCGAGGTGCTGGTGAACAAGCGTGCTTTAGTCGTCTGTTTTGAAGGGGAATACTATTTCCCAACTTACGGAGATATGATTCCCGGTAAAACATTCGGCTTTGATTATGAATATGAAACAGACTACAGGGCGCTTAAGAAGAAATTTAAAAAGGAGAGATTCAAAAAAGACATATTCAAAAAGGCCGGCAGCAGAAACTGGGTGCTGATGCCGCCTGTTCCTTATGATGCCTTTGAAACCGATCTCAAGGAAGACAGATATCCGCCATTTCCCCCATCCATAAATGAAAGACACTATTTGGGTACCGACACGGTGGGACGGGACATGATTGCAAGACTTTTATATGGTTTCAGGATTGCCATCTTTTTTTCACTTATCTTGCTTATGGTAAACTACACAATCGGGATCAGCATTGGAAGTGCAATGGGATATCTGGGTGGACGGTTTGATCTTTTTTTCCAGCGGGTCATAGAAATATGGACCAACATTCCTTTTCTATATGTGATTATTATCATCTCATCCATTGTTGTGCCTGATTTTTTCATGCTTGTTGTCATCATGGCCTTTTTCGGCTGGATGGGTATGACTTGGACAATAAGAACCGTAACCTATAAGGAAAAGGCAAGAGAATATACTATCGCTGCAAAGGCGTTGGGCGCCACAAACACCAGGATTATATTCAGGCATATTATTCCGAACACCATCGCAATTATTGTAACTTTTGCACCGTTTGCAGTGTCGGGAGGTATTGTTGCCCTGACTTCCCTTGACTATCTCGGTTTCGGACTACCGCCACCGACGCCTAGCTGGGGAGAACTTCTGTACCAGGGATGGTCAAACATGGACGCCTGGTGGATTGCAGGTTCGGTTATTTTGGCCATGCTTGTAACATTAACCACGGTTACTTTTGTGGGTGAGGCGGTGAGGGAGGCGTTTGATCCTAAAATGTATTCGACTTATGAATGATAGTTTTGTAAAAGGTCAAATTATAAATAAAGGGGACAGCATGCGAAAGACGGAACAAGCACTCTTGGGGCTTTTATTTTTTCTGGTTATGGCAATGACTGCCGGATGCGGCGGAGAAAAACCAGGAGAAAAGTCAGAAGAAAATCTTCAACCAAAAGCAATACAAAAGTCAGAGAAAAAAAAGACTGGAACAGAAGTTGTAATGAGTCAGCTTCCGGAAGGGATTAAGTGGCTAACAAACGAGACTGATGCTGTTTTTGCTTCTGACAAAGCAAAGAAAGGGGGCACCCTCCATTCCTCCGTTACGAGCTTTCCCCTGACATTCCGTGTGGTAGGGCCTGATTCAAACGGCAGTTTCAGAGGTGCAATTCTTAGCAACCAACTAGGCCTTATCGGGATTCATCCGAATACTGAAAACATTATTCCCGAAATTGCTACCCACTGGGCCTTTGGAAAAGATAAAAAGACCATGTATTTCAAGCTGAACAAAAAAGCTGTCTGGTCTGACGGAATACCTGTGACAGCCGGTGATTTTGTTTATTCGCTGGATTTCATGCGATCAAAGCATATCGTAGCGCCATGGTATAACGATTACTTCACCAAAGAGATTGACAGGGTGATAATCTTTGATGACCATACACTTGCGGTTGTTGCAACAAAGGCCCAGCCCGATCTTCATTTAAAGGTTGGCCTGAACCCGACTCCAAGACATTTTTATGAGCCCTTAAACAAAGATTTTGTGAAGGAATACAACTGGAAAATTGTTCCCAACACAGGGCCTTACCAGATATCTGATTTTCAAAAAGGAAAACATGTTACATTCAAGAGGAAAAAAGACTGGTGGGCAAAGAATCTGCGGTATTTTAAACACCGGTTTAATGTGGATAAGGTGATTTTTAATGTGGTAAGAGATTTTAACATGCTCTGGGAATATTTCAAGAAAGGTAAGGTAGATGTATTCAATATTACGATACCAAAATACTGGCATGTTAAAACAGATATGCCGCTGGTTGAAAACGGGTATGTGAAAAAGATTTGGTTCTTTAACGATACACAGCAGTCTGCATCAGGCATGTGGCTGAACCAGGATCGAGATATTTTCAAGGACCGGAATGTCCGGTATGCATTTGCGCATGCCATGAATGTTGGGAAAGTAATCGAAAAAGTCCTTCGAAATGACTACTTCAGGCTTGAGCACGGGTTTATGGGGTATGGAAGATATTCTAATACTAAAATAAAAGCCAGGAGATTTGATCTTGAGAAGGTAGAACATTATATGAAAACAGCTGGCCGGCAGCGAGGTTCCGACGGCATATGGGCAAAAGACGGAATACGATTTTCCGTTGAAGTCACCTACAGTTTTGAAGAGCATACGTCGAGATTGGTTGTCTTAAAGGAAGAAGCAAAAAAAGCCGGCGTAGAATTGAAACTTCAGAAACTTGATCAATCAGCTGTATTCAAAAAAATCCTTGAAAAAAAGCATGATGTAGCTTGGATGGGGTGGAGTACATCACTAAGACCACAGTACTGGGAGCACTTCCATTCAATAAATGCTCATAAATCCCAGACCAACAATATTACCAACACAGATGATCCTGAAATGGACAAATTGATCGATGATTACAGAAATTCTTTAGAAGAGGAGGAAAGGATTGCGCTTTCTCTGAAAATTCAGGAGAAAATTCATGATATCGGAATGTTTATTCCAACCTTTATGGTACCTTATGTGCGCCAGGCATACTGGCGGTGGTTGGAACTTCCGATTGTTCCGGGAACAAAAATGTCAGGCGATCTGTTCTCGCCTTTTTCTTCCGCAACAGGCGGGCTGTTCTGGTACAATGCCGACTTTCAGTCTGAAACCGAGAAGGCGATGAAAGAGAAGAAGTCTTTTCCGTCTGAAATTCGAATAGATAAAACTTTTAAGATGAAAAACTGATTTGGAAGACGATACTATACTTGAAATAAAAAATCTTGCGGTTTCTTTTGCGTCTGAAACAGGACGAATCAGAGCGATTGATGATGTCGGATTTGCCGTACCAAAGGGAAAGACGTTAGGCCTTGTGGGTGAGTCAGGGTGTGGCAAAAGCGTAACGGCTCTTTCGGTTATGCGCCTTTTGCCAAAGCCTTCAGGTGAAATAGAACAGGGTGAAATACTGTTTAATGATGATGATATCGTCAAGCTTCCGACAGACCGTATGCAGAAAATCCGGGGGAATCGGATTTCAATGATTTTCCAGGAGCCCATGACTGCCCTGAATCCTGTACATAGAATCGGAAGACAGCTTGAGGAGGTTTTTTGTCTGCATTTTCCGGGTATGAAATTGAAAGAGAGAAGGGACCGTTCCATTGAAATGCTTATGAATGTCGGCATACCGGACCCTGTCAAACGGTTCCGGGAATATCCACATCAGATTTCAGGCGGGATGCGACAGCGTGTGATGATTGCAATCGCTCTTGCCTGTAAACCCGAACTTCTGATTGCAGATGAGCCTACGACAGCGCTTGATGTTACAGTTCAGGCTCAAATTCTTGCACTCATAGAAAAACTGCAAAAGGATACCGGCATGTCGGTTATGTTTATCACGCATGACCTGGGGGTTATTGCGGAGATCTGTGATGATGTCGTTGTTATGTATGCAGGAAGGGTGGCTGAGCATGCAGGTGTGAAATCGCTTTTTAAGAATCCCCGGCATCCCTATACAAGGGGGCTGCTTTCTTCTATTCCAAGGCTTGAAAATAAGAGAAAGAGCCGACTTAGAATCATAAAAGGCATGGTACCTGGGCTTGACGAATTCCCCAAAGGGTGCAGGTTTCAGAATAGATGTTCTGAAGTAATGGAAATCTGTAAAATAGAACAACCGGGAATGACAGCTGTCGGGAATGGTCACTGTGCGGCATGTCATCACTTATCGTTATGAATGAATATTTACTTGAAGTAAAAAACCTTAAAAAGTATTTTCCTGTAAGAAGCGGAGTATTCAGGAAGCAAACCGGAAAAGTGCATGCCGTGGATGATATCTCTTTTGCAATCCGGGCCGGAGAAACATTAGGACTTGTGGGTGAGTCAGGGTGCGGAAAAACTACGGTTGGCAGGACTGTTTTACGGCTCTATGAGCCATCTGAGGGTGAAACCTGTTTTAAGGGCCAAAATCTCTATACACTTGGAAAAAAAGAGATTAGGGATCTCAGGCGTGAGATGCAGATGATCTTCCAGGACCCTTTTGAATCTTTAAACTCCAGGCACACTATAGGGTATATGCTGGAGGAGCCGTTTATTATTCATGGCATAGGAACACCCAAAGAAAGGAGATCGGAAGTTAAAAAACTCTTAAACAGGATCGGCCTGCCTTACAGCTCAATTGATCGATATGCTCACGAATTCAGTGGAGGGCAACGGCAAAGGATAGGCATTGCAAGAGCTATTGCACTGAATCCCGGTTTGATTGTTTGCGATGAGCCGGTGTCGGCACTTGATGTATCCATCCAGTCTCAGATATTAAATTTGCTTCTTGATCTTCAGCAGGAGATGAATCTTAGCTACCTTTTTATTGCCCATGACCTTGCGGTGGTAAAGCATGTTTCAGATGATATTGCTGTAATGTATCTTGGAAAGATTGTTGAATATACGGATGGGGACACAATTTACAAAGAACC
>JAFDJC010000329.1 GCA_019307665.1 Deltaproteobacteria bacterium
TGCAATATTTACGCCAAAGATATTAATTTAAAAAGACAAATATTATCAATGGGTTAGAAAATTTAATGGATTATTGGAAATAATAATCATTGCATATTGCAATCAAGAAAAGGAATGGGTTGCAATATGCAATAAGATCATTGTTCCACCAATGTGGTCAAAATCAGACTACTGTTGCTTGAGTTAAGAACATCCCGTTGGTACGTCTCTAGCTTTTATAGTATCCCAGTACTGTAGTCTTCCTTCGGGCAGATTAATAATTTACTTATTTAAGGGCGTCCCCATTGTTTACGCGTTTATGGGCAAAGCTGTCATCTTCTTCCCCATCCTTCCTGATGACAAAAACGGTTCAGTTGTTTCAAAATCTAAATTCAATTTGGCATTATGTCTCTATCATGAGATGAGGTCCATCACTGCATCAACCTTTGCAGCTACAGCAGGGTTCTCTTTTTTAATTCTCTCACTGTGTTTATCGATGGCTATCCAGATGGCTGCGGCTGATTTGTACTGACTGCAGGTCCCGAAGAGATCTTCCCCGTCAATCAGGCTAAAAAGATAGTCGACATCATTGTCACTAAACCCACCGAGGCTGAAAGCCGGAATAGCAGCCATACCTTTCAACAATTCCGGGTTATTAAATTCAAAAGAACGCTTCCACCAATCTACATAATTTTTGAAACCATCTGATCCCTTAAGCTCATCAAAAACGGCATTGCCAGCCTGAAATCCGCACATCATGGCCCCCTGATTTTCAACTTCAATAAATGCGGCAGCGTCGCTGATCGCCAGTATGTTACCCAGACAGGGTTCGGCAATGGCTTCCAGAGGTATGAGAGACCCCGCGGTCTTTTCTATGACTTTTGCACGTTTGAACCAGGACGCAAAAGGAGATTGATTCATGAAATAATCGATAGTACTTGCCGGATATTTAGTTTCTTTTGAGAATTCGATTGTGTTAAAAGCCAGAATTCTTGATAAACCTTCATGATTTGGCCACAATAGGATATTCCCGAATTTGCAGATCTTTTTCCCGAAAAAATTAAGCACGGCATTGGGGTAGGGGACATCAGTATCTTCCAGGACATATTCTAAAAACATACACCTGGATCCCTTGACTTTGCGGTTCTTATTGAGGCCCAAACATTCAACCATGTGGGAGTTAACACCATCAGCAATAATTGCCTTTTTTCCTTCTTTTTGTAAATATCGCCCTTCCGTGTAAATTTCAACCCTGGCCCCCTGTTCTGTGTTTTCTATCTTTGTCGCCTTGGTACCATTCATAAAGGTCACCCCGAGCTTTTTCGCTTCACCCAGGAGCCCCTCAAGCAAGGCTCCTTTATCCAACACCAGAGAAAGGGGTGAATCCTTGCTGTAATCCTCGCTTTCGAACCTGACCATATGCCATTTGTGACCTTCGGGTGAAAAGCCGTACTTTTCTGTGATTGGCCAGTAGGAACCGGAATAATTAACCGTAAAACCATTCTTGGGGAAGATCAGTTTTCCTTCCTCAAATTGGTTTGTTTCGCTCATATAGTCGGACTCAAGGTAAAAGCTGGCACAGCAGGTCCTTTTCACTATTGAAATATTCTTTTTTATCTCGATCAATAAGACATCAAGACCTTTTTCGGCAGCAGTTTTAGCTGCCATAAGCCCAGCAGGGCCTGCACCGATTACAATTAAATCATAATGTGTTTTCATCATTCAATCCTTTCTTTTATATGATTTTTTCTCTGTCTAACTTATTCATGGAAGTCTTCACAAGCATGACGATCATAAAAGAATTAAGCGTTGAACTCATCGGTTTTTTAAAGAGACTGAATAGGCAGTTCAGTTTTTCCGCGGTCTTATAAGAGGATGCTTTCAGATTTGAGCAGTATAGAAAAGTACTGTTTGTGTGTCAATAAAAATGACTCAACAAGATATGGCGGTACACACTCCGGATGATTTTCAATGTTCGGCAAAACACCCTGAGGCTGTTTTAGATATCAGCAAAAATTTAAGGCACGGTCAGTAGGTGAGGTCGATGGCCTGGATAATCATTCACGTAGATACTATTCATCCTTAATATAATTCTGGAACAGATGCTCCCGGCGGCTCTACTGGGAGGGCTGGGATCGAAACTTGATCAGTTCGTTTTTTTTTATTATCCTTCATCTAAAATTCCCTTGCCGGCACTAAACAGGGCACTTGAATGAACTTTTAATTTTTGTTTCGTAATACCTTATCCATCAATTTATTCTTCAGCGGTGTCACTTCTTTGATCCCGGCAAAACTTATGACTGTTCCGTAAAAAACAATCCCGAAAACAACGGCAATTGAGAGGGAAATCAAGTTTGAAAATGGCATATCCCCGAGACCCGCCTTACACCATCCGTTTACCCACTGGACCCCAATGCCCATAAGACACGATAAAGGAACAATTTTTACCAGGCATTGAATAAGGTATCCCAGGTCATATCCATCCACCACGCGGTAAAGCATATAACTGAGAAAGATAAAGTTAACGATGATACACAGTGAGGTTGAGAGTGCAATGGCCCTGTGCTGAAAAGTTTGAAGGGTCGCAAAAATTATACAGACATTCAAAACAATCGAAATAAACGAGCCGATCACCGGATATTTTGTTTTGTTTAGAGAATAAAAAACAGGAACGATAATCTTCAGCGAGGAATAGGCAAACAGGCCGATAGCATAAAACTCCAACACCGCAGCAGTTTGCACAGTATCTGCTGCATAAAAGTTCCCATGCTCAAAAATGACACGGATGATCGGTTGGGAAAGAAACAGGAGCCCGAAGGTTGCAGGAACCGAAAGAAGAAATGAGAGCACGGTGGAAGAGACATAGGCCTCACGAAGTTTTGAGATTTCACCTTTGGCAGAATGGCGGGATACAACCGGCATGATCGCAATGGACAGAGATACCCCAACGAGACCAATGGGAAACATGAGAATGCGAAAAGCATAATTCAGCCATGAGACGCTGCCTTCGGCACAGCTTGTTGCAAAAAAAGTATTGATGAAAATATTAATCTGCGTGGCTGAAAGGCCGATGACCGCCGGCACCATCAGCTTCATGATCCGGACCAGCCCTGG
>JAFDJC010000126.1 GCA_019307665.1 Deltaproteobacteria bacterium
ATGCCGACGGTGCATTTTCACAGCGCTCTATGCGGCCTAGGGGGGTCTCACTCAAGCCTGCTTTTGTTGCAAGCGTTGCCATTGTCCAGCCTCGCTGTCGCCGGAAATATCTAATATTTTTTCCAATGAAAGTCAGATCTTTTTTCATGATGTAAAGTGTTTTTACTCATTTTTTTAGCTTGCAGCTAAATTAATGGACAAAAAATCAATTGTATTCACTGAAAACGATTCTTTTGATTAATTGTTTTGAGAGTATTTATTTATAACTAAATAGTTTTAATATTGTCAATATCTAAGTTGATTTTTTAATAAGATGACTAAAAAATTCTACAATAATACATATTTTTAGTTCTTGCTCGATTTTTTTCGATTGGTTTTTACGAATTGAGCGAATTCTTAAAATGGTGAAAAAAAGGAGTGGTAAAAAGTATAAAAATGCTGCGGAGAACAGTTGCCTTATTCATCTATACAGATTCCTTAATTTCCTCTACTCTTTTGGAGATATCCCTGACATTCATTCTTCGATGATCTACCCACCATTTTGCATCTGTTTTTTCCTGCCACTCCCTGAGAAACATTTCAAATGCTTTATCTGATAATGCCTTGGCACCATCATTTTCAAATTTCAGGCTTTTTTTCAGATAATCAACCTTGCTAATCATTTCTCCTCGTATCTTAACCGCCCATGAAACCATTTTTTGAGAGCCTTCAAGATCAGCAAATCCAATGGCCTGGTGTTCTTCAACCAGTTCTGCCGTCTGTTTTTTAAAATACTCTTTTTTACATTTTTCACAATACCAGTATTTCTTATCCACAAGAAAAAGATTTTTCTCGTGGCTTTCGAAAAGCTGTACCTTAAATTTTGTCCGGCATGTCCGGCATTTCACATCATAAGAATATATGTCTTCGGTCATTTTTTAATATCCTGAATAAAGGTTGGAATAGAAGAGAAAACGTCAGTCCCTTTCAATCGGCTGATAAAAAACACGAAGATTGGCGATTTTTAATGAGCCGCTCGTATATTGCAACGATATTCTGAAAATGGTCTGTTTCGATTCGTCTTTTTGTATAAGGTTTGCACGGAGTCTTCGCCATTCCCTATTTTGATAAATATAGCTTTCATCAATATCAGGACCTGAGTAATTTTCTCCCTCATCATGATTCACATCACTTCCCCTGTCCTGGTTGAAAATTTGAAATTTACCCGAATCTTTTATAGCGCCTGACATAATATTTTTTGCGAACACATCTGCCTCCATTTTAAATCTTCCGGTTTTATAAAAAACAGCAAATATATTAGTGTGACCATCGCTGTCCTTCCGAAAAATTTCAACGTATCTGTTCTGATCGTTCTTATTCTCAGGGAACAGCACCTCTCCCGGTGAACCATCAATGTCAAATATTCGCCAATCCAACTCATCGGTAATATCTTTCCAGTCTTTCCCGGGCAGTGGTGGAAGTGTTTTTTTATACCGTTTTCCAAGAGATATTTTCGCCACCTCATCGTTATGGATATCACTCCATTTGACTGGAGCCATTGGGTTTGAGTGCCCTTTGGCTTTAAGATTCGATTTAGCGGACGAACCGTCTGTTGCGCATCCATTAAGGCAGAAAAATGTCATGAGAACAGCAATTATAATGATTGCAGACGCAAAAGATTTATGGGTTTTCATTACCTGAATGTCCCTTTTTATTGGTAAGCAGAGACTTCTATTCAGACACTATTTTGTCTGCTTAGTCAAGAAAATTTGATGGCTTCTAACCTATTTGCATTTTGTCGATCAGGATTGGAAGAAACGTTGTTAGATCTTCGACAATGCCGTAATCTGCGATTGAGAAGATGACTGCCCGTGGATCTTTGTTAATGGCGATAATCATCTGTGAGTTTTTAATGCCGGCAATGTGCTGGGCTGACCCTGAAATGCCGCAAGCCATGTAAAGTTTTGGCGCGACCTTTTTCCCGGTTTCGCCAATCTGTTTCGAGTGGGATAGCCATCCCATGTCACATGCTATTCTTGAAGCCCCAACAGCAGCGTTTTTCAAAAGAGACGCCACATCCCTTGCAAGGTCAACGTTTTCAGCCTTTCCTACTCCCATTCCAACAGATACGATCACATCCGCTTCTTCAAGGGAGTTGTCACTGTCATCCATGGATGTGAGTTGTAGTGGGATAAATCCAATGGATTCGTCAGATTCATAAGGCAGGTTCTTCACGGTTACTTTACCCGGTTTTAACGGTGTCCGGTCTTCATTGGCATTGTCGAAGGCTCCCGGCACAACCGTCAATATTGTCCGACCTCCGTGACCTTTTATGTCCATTACAAATTTACCGTTGAAAATAGAACGTCTGAACAGGGGAGTGTTGTTTTTATACTTCAGGGATTCGATATTTGTTATGCATGAGGCCTGTAAGGCATGTGACAGAAAGGCTGCTGTCTGACACCCCCTGGGTGTGTGGGTCAGGCAGATGTATAAAGGGTCAACCTCATTTATTATATTGTAAAGACCCTTTGAAAGCAGTTCAGGGTTTGGAAGAAGAAGACGGTGGTCTTCAAGGGCGATAACATCAATACCTGTAGCTTCTGCCGCAGCCTTTGCCTGTAATTGAATGTCCTGTCCTGCCATTATAATTATGATTTTTGCCCGGCTGCCGGGAAAGAGTTCTTCTGCAAACCGGACAAGGTCTTCCAGGGGTTGAACAGGCCTGTTGTTAATAGTTTCAGATATAAGTAGAACAGTTGGCGTCATAGTAAAACTCTTTTTTACTTAATAAGCGTTTTTTCACGTAAAATACCCAAAAGCCTTTCAGCCTTTTCATCTGCTGTGCCGTCTATCATCGTGCAGTCAGTAGCCCTCTCGGGGAAAGAGATGGAAAAGACAGTATCGCCTTTTTTTCCGGGCGAAAATTTATCAGAATCATCCGAATCAATGGTTAATATTTTCTGCGATTTTGAGCGGAGCATGTTGGAAAGCGACGGGTAGCGGGGGTGATTTATGCCTGACTGGATGGTCAGAAGTGCAGGCAGTTCCAGGATAGCCTTTTCCGACATCCCGCCTTCCATTTCACAGTCTGCGGTAACGGTCTTTTCTTCACGATTAAGTTCTTCTTTGATAACAGATACAGCGCACGGGATGCAAAGAGAGGCCGCAATAAGAGGGCCGACCATGCAATGCATGCCATCTTCAGACATAACACCGGCGAATATCAGGTCAAATTGCTTCGGTGCTGCGTATTCAGCAATAAGAGATGAAACGGTGTGTGAATCGATATAGCCCGGATCATATTGAGGTTCCGGATAGTTGATATGGATTGCATTGTCAGCACCTTTTCCGAGCGCCCTTTTAAGTGTGTCTTTTACTCTGTCAGGGCCTACCGACACCACATCGACGGAAACATCCGGGAACCTTTCTTTTATCAGCACAGCTTCTTCCAGTGCGTATTCATCAAAACGATTCATCCTGTATTCGATTGAGCCGTCATCATCTGCAATCCACTTTTTTTCGGTATTGATTTCAAGGGCAGATGCTGACTCCAAGACCTGTTTTATGCATACAAGTATTTTCATATTTTTTCTTTTAGCATTAGTTGCGATTAATTTCAAGGTAAAAAATCGAGCGCTCGCTATATTTTTCTTGACAATTATAAGTAACCGGTATACTCAATGAAAAGTATCTTCTCAAAAAAATAGGGAGGGGCAAGGGTGTCGCATTTATAAATAGCTGACTGCCTGAGCAAAGCGAGTTTCAGATATTGATAAATACGATATCCTTGGTCTGGGCTTATTGAGAAGTTACAATGAAAACAGGGAAAAAATGAGCACTCTTTTTATGATAAGACATGGGCAGGCATCATTCGGCAAGGAAAATTATGATGAGCTGTCAGACCTGGGAAGGCGTCAATCGCGTATTCTTGGGAAAAATTTTATGAGTTCAGGTATACTGCTTGATGCGATATATTCGGGAACTCTTGCAAGGCAATCTGAAACTGTCAGGGAATTCTTATCCGCATATGGGTCCGGAGGTATTAAGCTTCCGAAAATTTTGAAAACCGATGCGTTTAATGAACATGATTCCGAGGGCGTTCTAAGAGGGCTTATTCCTGTTTTTATTAAAGAGAATCCCGGGTTTGAAAAAGATGTCGAAAGAATGCTTGATGATAACCGCTCGTTCCAGAAGGTTTTTGAAGCTGTTATGTTAAGGTGGGTGTCAAACGACTATGACAATCCTGAACTGAGAAAATGGGAGGACTTTATCTTCCAGGTTGAGCAGGGAATTAAAAATATTATGGCAAACAGTGACAGGGGAAAAAATGTTGCTCTTTTTACATCAGGAGGGCCTATTGCCGTTGCTGTGCGTAAGGCGCTTAATCTTACAAACACAGATACAATAAAAGTAAGCTGGCAGGTGGTCAATACATCAGTATCCTGTTTTAAATATACCAAAAACCGATTTATGCTTTCTACATTTAATGAGCATGCACATTTTGAAAAAGGACTTATAACTTACCGCTGAATAAAGGAGGTCTTTCATGGACTTTGAAATATCTGAAAAAATGCAGGTTATACTTGATATGATCAATGAGTTTGTCGACAAGGAACTGCTGCCCCTTGAGCCCGAATTTTTGAGTACCGAGTTTGTCGATATGCTTCCGGTGCTGGAAGAGAAACGACAGATGGTAAGAAAAATGGAACTGTGGGCTCCCAACCATCCAAAAGAGCTTGGCGGCATGGGCCTCAGCCTTCTTGAGCACGGTCTGATTTCCGAAGCCCTGGGCCGGTCACCGATAGGCCATTATGTGTTCGGCTGTCAGGCGCCGGATGCCGGAAACATAGAGATTCTTCACCTGCACGGGACTGAACAACAGAAAGAAGAATATCTAAAGCCGCTTGTTGAAGGAAAGATCCGCAGCTGTTTTTCCATGACGGAAGTTGATATGCCGGGCTCCAATCCCGTAATGCTCGAGACAACAGCAGAAAAGGACGGGGATGATTATGTGATAAACGGTCATAAATGGTATTCATCATCAGCGGACGGGTCGAAATTTTCTATTGTTATGGCGGTTACAAATCCTGAAGCCCCTCCCTATCTGCAGGCAAGCATGATTATTGTTCCCACAGATACACCGGGGTTCAACCTTGTAAGGAATATTCCGGTTATGGGACACAAGGGGAGTGATTATGCAAGCCATGCCGAGATACTTTTCCAGTCATGCCGGGTACCGCAGAAAAATATTCTTGGAAATGAGGGCCACGGCTTTGTTATTGCCCAGGAACGTTTGGGGCCGGGAAGAATTCATCACTGCATGAGATGGCTCGGTATCTGCAGCAGGACTTTTGACCTGATGTGTAAACGGGCGAACGAGCGGAAGATAAGTCCTGACGGTAAAACCCTTGGGACACGTCAAATTATAAGAGCATGGATTGCCGAGTCTGCGGCGGAAATTCAGGCGGCAAGACTGATGACACTTCATGCTGCGTGGAAGATAGACAAAGTCGGAGCAAAAGAGGCGCGTTTCGATGTTTCGTTTATCAAGTTCATGGTGGCAAACACAATGCAGAGGGTAATAGACAGGGCTCTCCAGGTTCATGGGGGGCTGGGCATGACTGACGATTGCATCATCGCCTTCTTCTACCGCCATGAACGTGCTGCAAGAATATACGATGGTGCGGACGAGGTACACAAAATGTCTGTTGCCAAAAAGATATTAAGGTCATATCAGGAAAACAAATGACAGGCGGTTTGGTGACAATATGAAGTTTGCAGATTTCAGCCGGAACGTAATGATTACAGCGGAAAATATCTGCAGAGATATTTTTCTGGAAAACCGGGATTCGATTAAAATCAAAAAAGAGAAAGTCGTGGTAAAGAACCTTGTAAACATTTTCAACGCCACGCTTCGGCTAAGCAATGAAAAAGGTTTCCACGCGATGAGCCTTCGTGATCTTTGCCAGGAGACAGGCTTGAGCATGGGCGCGCTCTATTCATATTTTTCGAGCAAGGATGACCTCTTAGAGACAATTCAGGAGCAGGGGAGAAGGCTTGCAGTCAAGGTTTTAACGGAGTATATTGAAAAGGCTGGAAACCCTGAAGAAAAGCTTGAGGCTGCAGTAAAATCTCATCTATATCTAAGTGAAATAATGCAGGACTGGTTTTTTTTCTCATATATGGAGACAAGGTATCTTGATAAAGAGGAACATAAAAAAGCGATAGCAGGAGAACTCTATACCGAGCAGTTGTTTATAGACATACTTGAGCAGGGAAAAGCGCAGAAGAAATTCAAGGTTGACAATGCGGCCCTGACAGCCGCTGTTATAAAGGCGATGCTTCAGGACTGGTATTTAAAGCGATGGAAGTATTCGCGAAGGGTTGTATCAGTTGAAGAGTATGCTGAATTTCTCATAGGTTTTATCAGATCTTATATCATACCGGATTAACCAGGAGGCAAATAGGAGGTGCTCATGACAGATATCGACAAACCGGTTGATGTTAGAAAGGGCGAAGAGCTCGATACTAAAAAAGTAGCGGAATTTTTAAAGGATAATATTGCCGGGCTCGAAGGAGATGTTTCTATTTTACAATTTCCCAGCGGTCACTCCAACCTGACATATTCTGTTAAAATAGGAGAAAGGGAGCTTGTGCTGCGGAAACCGCCGGCAGGCAAGAAGGCGAAGACTGCGCATGACATGTCCCGTGAATACAAGATATTGACGGCATTGAAGAATGCCTTCCCTTATGTTCCTGAGACGTTTGTTTATAATGATGATCCATCGATTATCGGGACATCTTTTTATGTAATGGAGCGGTTGAACGGGCTGATTTTACGCAAAGACCTTCCCGGGGATTTTTTGCTTTCGAAGGATGGTGTGACAAAATTTTGCCATAAGTTTGTGGATGTCTTCTGTAATTTGCATGCGATCGATTATAAAGCTGTGGGACTTGAAGATTTTGGAAAGCCTGAAGGGTATGTCAAGAGACAGGTTAAAGGGTGGAGCAGGCGTTATCGTGATGCAAAGACAGATGACGCGCCTGATTTTGAAAAGGTTATGGAATGGCTTCATGAAAAAATGCCTTTAGATATTTACAGTCCCGCGATTATACATAATGACTATAAATTTGATAACGTTGTATTGAACCCGTCGAATCCTGTTGAGATTACAGGTGTGCTTGACTGGGAGATGGCAACCCTTGGTGATCCGCTTATGGATCTTGGTGGAACGCTTGCATACTGGATCGACCATGATGATTCTGAAGAACAGCAACTCATAAGGATGCTTCCGACAAATGCACCGGGTATGTTTACCCGTAAAGAGTTGATTGAGTGCTATGTTGAAAAGACAGGGCGTCAGATAGAAGTCATCGATTTTTATTATTGCTTCGGCTTGTTCAAGCTTGCGGTCATCGCACAGCAGATTTATTTTCGTTACTATCATGGGCAGACAAAAGATGAGAGGTTCAGGATGTTTATTTTTGCTGTACAGATTCTGGAGAAGACAGCGCTGAAAGTTATTGAGCAATCAGATCTTTAGAGTCTATAGTCTAGAGTATAGAATCGAGGGGCAAGGATATTGAGAAGAGTTACGAAATGAAACAGAGAAATCCAGGGGGGCAAAAAAATGGATAAATCAACAGTTTCCATAGTTCGCTATGAGAAACCATTTGAATCAGTAAAAAAAGCTGTCGATCTTTGCGGGGGTCTGGATCATTTGCCGGCAAAGGCAAAGGTTTTTATAAAGCCGAATATCGTATTCTGGACAAAGGCTGTAGCCTTTCCAAAATGGGGAGTCATCACAACTTCGAGAGTCATAGAAGATATCGTTGTCCTTCTTAAAGAACGCGGAATTGATGACATAACAATAGGTGAGGGTGTAGTTGTAATGGATCCGAAAGATACTGAAACTCCGGCCCATGCATTTAAAACCCTCGGCTACGAAACCCTGAATAAAAAATACGGAGTAAAATACATAAATGTTTTTGATCGTGATTTTGAAAAGGTCGATCTGGGTGACGGTGTGGAACTTAATTTTAACTCCGATATAATAAACAGCGACTTTGTGGTCGATCTTCCTGCAATGAAAGCACATAACCAGACGGTTGTGAGCCTGGGGATTAAAAACCTTAAAGGGATGATTGATATCAAGTCAAGGAAAAAAGCTCACAGCCCTGATCCTGAAAAGGACTTGAACTTTATGGTTGCAAGGCTTGCCGATAAAATGCCTCCGATGCTGACCCTGATAGACGGAATATATACACTTGAACGGGGCCCTGCATTTGACGGGAAGATGCATAGGAATAATATTCTGGCAGCCTCAAGGGATGTACTTTCTGCGGATATGGTAGGGGCAAAGCTGCTCGGATATGATGCTTCAAAAGTTCCCCATCTTGTCCATGCAGCCGCGAACCGGAAACGGCCTCTCGATCTCTCTGATGTTGAGGTTAAGGGTGAGAAACTGGAAGATGTAGCATCAACCCGTGAATACGAATACACGTTTCCATATCAAGACGATGAAGATGGATGCATGCCTGTCCCTTTGGCTAAAGGCGGTATCAAGGGTCTTTATTACAGAAAATATGATTCGTCAATGTGTACCTACTGTTCCGGACTGAACGGGATTATTCTTTCCGCTATCCGGTATGCATGGAAAGGGGAACCCTGGGACCGGGTTGAAGTTCTTACCGGAAAGATAATGAAACCGACGCCGGGCATGAACAAGACTATTCTGGTGGGCAAATGCATGTATCAGGCAAATAAGGATAATCATGACATTCAAGAGATGATTCCGATTAAAGGATGTCCT
>JAFDJC010000007.1 GCA_019307665.1 Deltaproteobacteria bacterium
TGGGCCACCCCTATTGCAACCTATTGAAAGCATATAATTTTTAAGAACTGTAATTGCTTTCTCTGTTTATGTTTCCAAAAACTAATCGGAAAATATTTATGATAATCACTATAAAAGGTGGTTAATTCAAACGGTGTAATGATATTCTTACCAATGCTGATAAGACTGCCATCGGGTAGTCTAAGATTCTCTCTTTGTAAACATCGGAATAATAATCATCAAATTTCTTAACGACATTCGGAATTAAACTTTCTAATTTAAGGAAATTATCTCTATTGTTATTTCTTAGCTTGGCTTGTGATTTCATCTTTTATGCCCCCTCTCTTTTGAAATTAAGATATGTTATCTTGTCATTACAAATGCCTTGAAATAATCCAGGCTGATTTCTATTATTTCAACAGGAACTTGAATCAAATCTCAGTTATTGCTTTAACAGGTATGAAGGGTCGGGATAGATGCCTTCAATCGGACCGTTTCCGCTTTGTATACTTTCATACTGCGCCATCAGATCTTCAATCAGCTTTTCGCCATCAATAAGTATCGGAGCTTCAGCACCGGAAACAACCACTGTATCAGTATCTTCCAGTTCATAAGACTCTTCGATATCAGATTGCAGAATCATGACATTGACCGGACGGATAAAATCATTCAAGGCGATTGTTTTGAGTTCTCCTTCGGACATTGGCTTCAACTCTGCTGTCGAAACAGAAGGAAAGATCAGGCAGACGGCTAAAATCGCGGTAAAGAATTTCAGTACAATGTTTGTTTTTGCTGAATCTGTTGTTTCCATAATATTGTCTCCTTTTTATTTGATATCCGGGTACTGTTAATTTCATTTTTGTTTGGTATATGTCTTGAGCAAGGCATGTGCCAGAGAAGAAATAAAATTATAAGTAGTATAAATTAAAACAAATAATGATATTAAGGCTGGATTGAAGCTGTATTTGAATACATGTAACTATAGTTTCGGCAAGATGGGGTGAAATCGGGTTAAAGCCATGCAGGTTAAGGGATTTGGTGTTTGAGAAAAAAGTTGCAGTATAAACAAAAGTTGCGGGGGTTTAAAATGACTTTTTGCGAGATCGTCAAAAATAGGCTATCAGCTGTTCAACAGCATCCCACAGATCTTTTTTACCCTGACGGGATTTGGCTGAAAAAAGGATCTGGTTTTCTTTGCTTTTGGACATGGATTCAGCAATAAAATTGTGCCTGGCTGCTTGTTTGGTTTTTGAAAGCTTGTCGGCTTTTGTCAGAACATGGATCGTCGGGATGTTGTAATGTGCCAGCCAGTCAAACAGGTCAAATTCTTCCTGGCCGGGATTCCGCCTGATATCCGTTATGGCTACAACCCCTTTTAGATTATTTCTTGTGGAAAGATAGGTTTCGATCATGGGACCCCATTTTTTCCTGATATTGGCCGGAACTTTTGCATATCCGTACCCTGGAAGGTCCACAAAAGAAAACGAATCATTAATATTGAAAAAATTGATCAGCTGTGTGCGGCCCGGAGTGCTGCTTGTCTTCACCAGACGCTTCCTGTTAAGGAGCGTGTTAATAAGAGATGATTTTCCCACATTTGATCTGCCGGCAAATGCAATTTCAGGCAGGTCAGATATCGGGTACTGTGAGGGGCGTACCGCGCTGGTAACAAATTCTGCAGATTTTATAATCATTGGTCCTGCTTAAAGGCGTTTTATATAATTTTCGATTCGATCCATTCCTGTGGCGATGTTTTCCATGGAAGCTGCATAGGAAAACCGAATATAGCCTTCGCCGTTACTTCCGAAATCGATGCCGGGTGTTACACCGACATGGGCCTTTTCAAGAATATCAAAGGCAAATTCATATGAATTATTGGAAAAATGTTTTGCATTAGCAAATACATAAAAAGCGCCTGTAGGTTCTACGGTAATCTGAAAACCGATTTCTCTCAGCCGTTTAATCATAAATTTTCGGCGCTTGTTATACGTCTTTTTCATGCGCGCCACATCCTCACCCGCATCTTTTAGGGCTGCAATACCGGCATGCTGGACCGTTGCATTGACGGAAATAAAAAAGTTCTGCTGCATCTTCTGCATGGGGCGGATAAATTCTTTTGGCGCAATAAGGTACCCGAGCCGCAGTCCGGTCATGGCATAAAGTTTTGAAAAACCATTTAGTACAAACGCCTGGTCCGTAAATTCCAGGATTGAATGATCACGACCTTCGTATATAAGCCCGTGGTAAATTTCATCTGAAATGATAAAGGGTTTAAACTCTGCAAGTGCCTTCATCCTGCTTTCCGAAAGGAGATTCCCGGTGGGGTTTGACGGAGAATTAATAAGAATCGCCTTTGTTTTCGGGGCTAGTTTTTTTTTTATGGCATCAGGTCTGTACTGAAATCCGTCTTCCTCGTAAACCGGAATAAAAATAGGTTTCCCCTCAACAAAGCGAATAAAATTCGGGTAACAGGCATAGTGGGGATTGGAAACAATTACCTCGTCATCCTTTTCAAGAAGGGCGGCAAACATGAGAAGCATGGCCGGCGATGTGCCTGATGTAATGATGATCTGTTCCGGGTTCACTGATACGTTGTAGGTTTGTTGATAATGCTCACAGACAGTATGCCGCAGATCCGGCTCTCCAAGGCTGTTGGTATAATGGGTCAAGCCCTTGTTAAAAGCCTGAATGACGGCTTCCCGAACGCATTTTGGCGCATCAAAGTCAGGCTCACCCACTTCGAGGTGAACAATTGAAATGCCTTCCCGCTCCATGGCCTGTGCCTTTTCAAGGACCTCCATGACGATGAACGGTTTAATCTGCTGTACTCGCTTTGCTATCATAAATATCAGACCACTTTGTTCAGCGGATATTCAACGATTCCTTCAGCACCGTGCTTAAGGAGTTTCGGAATAAGGTCGCGGACAACATCCGAGTCCACCATGGTTTCAACGGAAAACCAGTCAGACTGGTAAAGGTTTGATACTGTCGGGGCATTCAGGCTCGGCAGCAGTGATACAATATTGCTTATGCGTGATTCAGGCACATTCATTTTAAGACCGACCAGTTTTTCTCCCAGAAGTGCGCCCTTAAGGAGCAGAGCGATCTGTTCGATTTTTGTTCTTTTAAAGGAGACCTTCCATGCGTCATGATTTGCGATAAGCTGAGTATTGGTCTGCATCAATTCGTGTATAACTCTCAGTCCATGCGCCTTGATTGTGCTTTCGGTTTCAGTGATTTCAACAATTGCATCGGCAAGACCGGATACAACCTTTGCTTCTGTTGCGCCCCATGAAAATTCAACCTTGACATTGATGCCCCTTTCTTCAAAATATCTTTTTGTGAAACCGACCATTTCTGTTGAAATCGTTTTTCCTTCAAGGTCTTCAAGTTTTTGAACAGGTGAATCATAAGCAACCGCTAGGACCCATCGGGCAGGCCTGGCGCTCACCTTGGAATACACTAGATCAGTTACCACATGCACATCGGAGGTGTTTTCAGCAATCCAGTCCAGACCGGTGAGTCCGGCATCAAGCGTGCCGCTTTCAACATTTATCGACATTTCCTGTGCCCTGCACAAAGCACACTTAATAGATGGATCATTTATATCGGGGAAATAACTTCTTCCATTCACATTGATTTTCCATCCGGATCGTTTGAACAGGGCAATTGTTGCATTCTGGAGACTCCCCTTGGGGATACCCAACTTCAATATTTCGCTCATTTGTTATATACCTCCTCGGGGTAAAATACCGGTTTGCCGATAATTTCAACCCGTCCTTCTTTAATTTTTCTGTAAAAACAGCTTTTAAAACCTTTGTGACAGGCAGCGCCTCCAATCTGGTCGACCTTTAATAAAACCGTATCATTATCACAGTCTATCCAAATTTCACGGACATTTTGAATATTCCCGGATGTCTTGCCTTTTACCCAGAGCTCCTGCCGGCTGCGGCTGAAGTATGTGGCCATGCCGGTTGACAGTGTCGCATCCCAGGCCTCTTTGTTCATAAAAGCGACCATTAAAACATCGCCGGACTCAAAATCCTGCACAACAGCAGGCAAAAGACCGTTGAATTTACTGAAATCAAGGTCAATATCCATGTTATATCCTTTTTCTTTTGCCATCGCAATTTTAAACTTTTTTGAAACAGTCAGTCTTGTTTATCTCAAAAATAAACCTTGATACATAATAAAAAAACCTCAGGAAAGTCAAATGAAAAATGAAAGTATCAGTAATTATTCATAAAAATTAACTAACAAAACAATGGTTAGGGAACCTGTAAGCAGTAAATAGTTCGCTGATTTATTAACAGGTTTATCAGAATTCACTTGTTCTTTTATCTGGATTTACAGCCTCAAATGTTATACTATAAAAGTATGATTGAAGAAAAAATCAAAAAAGATGTTTTTGAAGTAGTTGAATTGCGTGAAGCTGACGATGTAGACTATTGGCATGATCGAAGTCCTATTGAAAGGATTGAAGCAATAGAATTCATGAGAAAGGTGATGTTCGGCTGTGATCGAGTTTCCGAAAGACTTCAAAGAGTTCTTACAGTTAATGAATTCAAAGGAGATTGAATATCTTGTAGTTGGGGGATATGCTGTAGGTTATCATGGCTATCCACGAGCGACAGGTGATATGGATATATGGATTGCTATTAATAAAAACAATGCAATGAAAATGGTCGATTCTTTAAAAGAGTTTGGATTTGATCTTCCTGAATTAAAAAATGAACTGTTTTTACAAGAAGAAAAAATAATAAGAATGGGTGTCCCTCCTATGCGACTGGAAATCCTCACGTCTATCGACGGAGTTAGCTTTGATACATGTTTTAAAAATCGTGTTATTGCTGACTTTGGGGCGTTTAAAGTAAATTTCATTTCAAAAGACGACCTTTTAATCAATAAACGTTCAAGTGGCAGACCTCAGGATCTTGTTGATTTTGATAAGTTACAGAAGAAATAAGGCATCGAACACCGGCAAGCATCCGTCAAATTATTTCCTAAATTTTTTTATGATATACTGCTCAAGATCCTTAATCAGTTCAATCTGTTCATTATCAAGTTTGGGGCCAAGTTCGGAAGATTTTTTAAGTTGGTCTATGTCAGCAAGTGCTGAAGACGGAGTGCGTCTCTTTTCTCCCCTGTAATCTATAATAGCATCATCAGGATTTTCAGGATTGATGCATTTCATGTAGTGTGAAAATTTTGTTTGTATGTTGTTCGAGGCATATTCGGGATAATTCCTCGCAATCACCCGGCCGGCAAGTATACGTGTTTCATGTGTTGGAAATGAAGCAATGAGCTCTGCTTTTTCACCATTCGACGATAAATGAAATTTCCGGCACAGCACTTCAGCTTCACGGGGCAGAAAACCGGCCTGATAGAGCGCTGCATCTGCATCAATGTCTGGAATAAACGGATATCTAAATTCGCGGTGATACGAAATGATGCGCTGAAGCATGTCCGGATTGGATTTGAGCCATTCAAGATTTTCTTCGGCACACTGCCGGCGTTCTTTATCGATGCATTTCCAATAGCGTTCAAGGGGCGGAAGTATAATGCCAGGCTCTCCGTATTTCTTTCTGATCACCCATGTTGTGTCTGAAATATTTTCCGATTCCGCGGTTTTAAGTTCAGGCAGGTCTGTTCGCAGCCAGAGAGACTGGTTGGCATATGGTATTGAATTACCGATTGAGAGCACCGGTACCTGGTATCCAAGTTTTGCGCCGAACTCGCTGCCTGTCATCAGTCCCAGTCGATGGATACCTTCGCCTGTTTGAAAAGAAACCGGCAGCTGATTCACCCTTTTTTGATCAACATTTTTGATGAAAGATTCAGCAAGATAATCCCACATTTTATGACTGTTCTGCAGTTTCCTGGCAAGCTCTCTTGTCGCTTCGACATCCGTCATGGCATCATGTGAACGTCCCGATGCAAGATTATTTGCAGCAGAGAGGTCTTCAAGCTTTAAAGACGGTTTTCCGTTGTTGTCAGGCCAGGTGAGGATATCCCTGTTGTAGAGTTTATATATGACAGTAATAGGGAGTATATCCATTCTGCGGCAGCCATTGCTATACTGATGAGTATATGGTGGCAGAAGGTTCCGGTGAAAAGAAAAACGAAGGAATTCGTCGTCAAATCCAAGGGAGTTGTATCCGAGGCTTATGGTTCCGGGTTCGTTAAGGAGGGCGTGAATTTGTTGGGTTGCTTCAAATTCTGGGATACCGGAGGCAGCATCATGGATTGGAATGCGATGCGTAATAATGGCATGTGGAGAAATAATGACATCCGGTCTCAGTCTGATTCTGATTTCATGCCGGTCTATTTCATTAAAGGACATGTCCGTTTTGATAGCGGCAAATTGCAGAACCTGGTCAAATGCCCGGTTAAGTCCGGTTGTTTCAAGATCATAGAAAAGATAAGTAGACATGGACGTATGATAATCAGATGACGTTTATTTATCAATATAAGATTTTATATTGTAGGGGCGAAAGATTTTTCGTCCTAACAACATCCGGATTTTCACGATCCAATTCCCATTGTATGGGGTTGTTCAAGATATATTTTCGAATTTGGTTCAATTCGATTTCATTGTGGACGATATGTTCGTAATAATTGCGTTGCCAGACGTGTGTGCCAGGATTACGAGAACGAAACCATTTGGTAACACCTATTTTGAATCCGCGAACAACGGAACCGATGGTTTTGGATGTACCGTAGGGTCTTGATTGTAGGGGCGAAAGATTTTTCGCCCCTACGCCGGTATCCATGATCGACAAAATGCCATGTATATGATTGGGCATAATGATTCGTTTATCCAATTTAACACGGGGGAAATGCTTTGGTATATTATTCCAACATTTTTCCGCCGTCCGCCCTGCATCATTCAACACCATTTCTTTGTCCGCGATATGCCCGAACAAACATTTTTGGTTTTGTGTACAAATGGTCACAAAGTAGAAGCCTGCCTGCGAATAATCATACCCTCCCAAACGTATCGACCGGCGATGATGTTTTTCCGGATCATAATTCATATGCCAGGCACCTTCTTCATTACCATTCGTAAATTGTTGAGGGCGAAAGATTTTTCGCCCCTACAGGTTATGCACGAACGTCCCCATGACGTAATTTTAACTGATCGTAAAAAATCGCTTAATAATTGTCGGGATATTCATGTACGCATTGCTAAACCGATAATTCCCATAACAATAAGCGATTATTAATAAAACCATTATATGTTTATTATGTCAATACAAAATGATCGGAAATTGTTTGATGAAGTTCGCGAAATTACGCGGTTGCACGAGTTGCCAATGTCATCCATTTCAACACTTGTTTGTGACCGGCAGGATTTGCTGAAGGAGAATGTTTTGGATAAGCGGCAAGATTGATATATTGAACCGGTTATGCACGTTCTACACGAACGTTTTCCTTGGTCTTTGTAGGGGCGAAAAATTTTTCGCCCCTACCTCCAATTAATGTCTGATATGGAATGCCTTCCCGCGCGGCTTTTCTTTGTAGTAGGGTTTTAGGTTCCTGACATCGTGTTTAGACAATTCAGCAGAAACAGCATTGACATATTGATCGCTTTCTATATCCTTAGGAACCATCTCAGGTGAAGAGCAGTTTGATAATTTTATAGATATTCAAAGGAAAAACAATGATAGACAGTCTGCCGCCGCATCTCAATTCCAGAGCGGGTTTTATGGAAAAACTCAACAGGATTTTTGAAAAGATTGGCGCATGGTCATACGATCATCGCTGGATAATGCTTGGCATATGTTTTGCCGTCCTTTCCGTGTGCACATATTTTGCCAAAGATATTCGTTTTGACAATAGTTTAGAAGCCTTTTTTGACCGCGATGATCCGGTGTGATCGGTTCGCTTGCAGTTGTAGGATTGTCGATTCTTATTTCCGTGAGCTTCATCGGGTTTGCGGGCTGGAAGTTTGACCTGATGTTTTCAATGCTCCCGACTGTTCTTATTGCGGTGGGAGTTGCCGATGCGGTCCATATTATCACTGAGTTCAGAACAAACCATAAATCATTAAATGACAGACGTGAGGCGATAAAACGTACGATCTATCTGACCGGTCTGCCCTGTATGTTCACCAGTTTGACAACAGTTGCCGGTTTTACATCAATGGCCATTTCTCCCATTAAATCGATTAAGCATTTTTCAATGTACAGTGCTGTCGGCGTTGTCGGAGCATTTGTACTTTCGATAACCTTTCTGATCATTTTTCTGTCATTCGGAAGCCGGCAGTGCCGGTCGAGTTCATCTGAAAATCCGGTCAAAAAAGATCTCGGCAAAAAATTGCTAAAAAAAATGCTTCAGTTAATTGCAACTTTTGATATCAAGAACAGATGGACCATTATTATTGTCTCTTTTCTTATACTTCTCTTTGCGGCAGCAGGAATATTCCAGATGAAAGTTGACTCAAATTATCTCTCGGACTTTTCAGACCAAGTTGATATTAAGCGTGTTACTATGCGTGTTGATGAGGTGATGATCGGCTGTCTTGCCATCAGCATTGCCGTGGACGATACCATTCACCTTGTGGCCCGCTATCAGCACGAATTTCGACGGTCGGGGAATTACCGGGATGCGCTTATGTGTTCCATGACGCATGTTGGCAGAGCATTGTTTATTACATCAATTGTTCTTATTTCAGGATTTCTTATTTTCCTTAACTCACTTATGGACAGCCTGGCGCAATTTGGTGTACTGATTGCCGCCACGATAAGTGTTGCCCTTCTGGCTGATTTCTTCCTGATGCCCGCACTGATTATTGTTTTCAAACCCTTTGGGCCTGAGTTTTCAACAAAAGAGGAAGGCACAACAGCATATACACCTTGCGCGCATTTGTAATCTGTGCTAATCCCAAGCACTATGAAACAGTATGTGATAGATGAACTTAGACCGGAAGATTATGATAAACTTAGGTCTTCTCTGAGTGAATATTTTGAGCCTTCCGATATAGACGGCATTTATTGGGTTGTTCTTGACCGGAATATGTTATCAGATATTCAGGCGGATCATACTGAATGCGCACCTTTTTATTTTGCAATAGAGCTTAGCCCTTCAAAAATAGCCTGTGAATTGCTGGTCAGAACAAAAAACAAGATACGCTGCAGCTGCATCAATTATGCAACCGAACAACAGAGAAACTGGTTAATCGGACGGATCGACGCTTTATTTGAAGAGCTTGGAATTATATCCTGACTGGATTTTGATGAACAATATACTGAAAATCATTCCTCTTGGCGGTCTTGGAGAGATCGGTCTTAACATGATGGTGTTTGAGTATGGCGACACTTCTTTTATAATCGATGCAGGCTTGATGTTTCCTGAAGATTATATGCTTGGAATCGATATTGTTATTCCGGACATGACGTATATAAGACGGAAAGAATCTGCGATTTCAGGAATCATCATTACTCATGCCCATGAAGATCACATCGGGGCTCTTCCGTATCTCCTTAAGGAGGTAAATGCTCCGGTTTTCGGCACCGCATTTACTTTGGGAGTCATAGAGAATAAACTTAAAGAACATGGGCTTCTGTCATCTGCTTTGCTTCATAAGATATCTCCTGATGAAACGCTCAACATTTCACCCTTTGAACTCACCTTCATTGCTGTCAGTCATAGTGTTGTCGATGGTGTAGGAATTGCGATCAAGACTCCGCTTGGCGTGGTAATCCATTCAGGTGATTTCAGAATAAGCCGCAACCCGGTTGAAGGCTTGATGACGGATGTCGGAAAGTTTAAAAAGCTTGGCGACCAGGGGGTTCTTGCCCTCTTATCTGATTCCACGAATGTTGAAAGGGAAGGCTATACGATATCAGACCAGGAGGTTGGAGAAACACTGGAAAAACTTGTTACCGGAAGCACTGGAAGAATAATAGTCGCACTTTTTGCGTCAAACGTTGCCAGGATACAGCAGTTGATAGATATTGCCGAAAAAATGGGCCGCAGAATTATTTTCAGTGGAAAAAGTATTGAAGTTACAGTAGATATAGCAAAGAGGCTGGGGCACATTGATGTTTCAGATAATATGGAGATCAGCATCGGCGATGTTAAAAATTTTCCTGATGATGAAATCGTCATAATAACCACCGGGAGTCAGGGCGAGCCCATGTCAGCCCTCGCAAGAATGGCGGCAGGCACACATAAACAGATCAGGATCATTGACGGGGATACTGTTATCCTTTCTTCAAAATTTATTCCCGGTAATGAAAGGGCGATAGCCGGTATCATCAATAAGCTGTATAAAAGGGGCGCTAATGTCATCTACGAGAAGATATCTGATGTTCATGTATCAGGCCATGCATTTCAGGAAGAATTGAAACTGATGATCAATCTTACAAAGCCGAAATATTTTATTCCGATTCACGGCGAGTATAGGCACCTGACGCTTCATGCACGCCTGGCAGAACAAACCGGCATACCAGGGGATAGGATTCTACTTGCTGAAAACGGGCAGGTAATCGAACTCAAAGAAGAAGAAGGTCGGATTGCCGATAATATCCCCACAGGTAGAATACTCATCGATGGCAAGGGAGTCGGTGATGTAGGAAGAAGTGTACTAAAGGAACGCAAGATTCTTTCAGAAGACGGACTTGTTGTAGTCGTAATGGTTTTTGACGAGGAGACGGGTGTTGTAATTTACGGGCCTGAAATTGTATCCCGTGGTTTTGTTTTCTGGACAGAAACAGGGCATTTGCTGGATGACGCTCAATGTGTCATTCTTGAAGTGGTTGAAGAGATCGGACCGGAAGTACCTGACCGTGCCGATATAATCCGGGTGAAACTTCAGGCACTGCTGAAGCAGTATTTTTATTTTACGATCAGGAGACGCCCAACAATCATTCCGGTAATACTGGAACTGTAATTAAGGTAAACATGAGAAAAGAATTTATAGGCATAATACTTTTTTTTCTTGTCATACTGACACTGGTGAGTCTCTTGTCTTTCACGCCGGCAGATCCTTCCATTAATCATGCAAAAGCGTCAGGTGAAATTCATAATCTTTTCGGCCTTGTGGGCGCCCACATTTCCGGGTTTCTGATCGGTCTGTTCGGTATTGGTTCGTTCTGGATTCCTGTATTGCTTGCAATATCATTTGTAAGGATGTTCGGAGAGTATAACAGCAGAGAAATTCTACCGTCATTGGCAGGTGGAATACTTCTTGTGTTAACGACAGGAGGCCTTTTTGCTTTTAAAGGCCATTCAATCATGCTGTTTGATAATAAATTCAGCTCAGGTGGAATTGTGGGGTTTGCACTTAATGACTTCCTGAAAGCATATACAAATAATACCGGCAGCATCGTTATTATTATTCTTTTCATGGTAACAGGTTTAATGCTGGCAATAAAATTTTCACCGGCTGTTTTCCTTAAAATTTGTTTCAGCCTGACAGTGAGGATTTATAGACGTGTGGCAGCCCTTTTAGTGATTTGGCAAGCGCGTATCAAGAAACGAAAAACATCAACAGAAAAAAAAGCCATCAGCGCCAGAAAAAAAGAAGCAAAAGTAAAAATAGAAATACCCAAACCCAGGCCTAAACCTAAAAAAGTTGTTCCAAAACCGGTGCAGGAAGAATTTGATTTCATGAAGAGCGATTCGGATTTCAGACTTCCGCCCATAACCCTCCTGGATGAAATTGAAGACTGTTCTGTGAGTGTGGATGATGAAAATCTTCGGATGCAGTCCATGATGCTTGAAAAAAAGCTGAATGATTTCGGAGTTCAGGGAAAAGTATCGGCAGTGCAACCGGGCCCGGTTATTACAACATTTGAATACAAACCCGCAGCAGGCGTGAAAATTAGCAAGATTGTGAATCTTACGGATGATCTTGCATTGGCGCTTCGCGCAGAGAGTATCCGGATTGTTGCCCCGATTCCGGGTAAGGCGGCAATCGGAATAGAAATTCCCAATTATGAAAGGGAACCCGTCAATTTCAGAGAGATTGCTGTTTCTGAGGAATATCAAAAAGCAAGGTCAAAATTAACGCTTTGTATCGGTAAGGATATTATAGGAACTCCTGTAACCGCTTCACTTGATAAAATGCCTCATCTGTTGATCGCGGGCGCTACAGGGGCCGGCAAGAGTGTAGGCCTCAATTCTATGATCGCCAGCATTCTTTTTAAAGCAACGCCGAATGATGTCAAGTTTATTATGGTCGATCCCAAGCGTATAGAGCTTTCGTCGTATAATGGCATTCCGCATTTGATCACACCTGTTGTAATAGACATGAAAAAGGCGACCAATGCACTTTTCTGGGCAGTACGTGAAATGGAGAGGCGGTACGAGCTTCTTTCAGAAAATAAGGCAAGAAATATCGCACAGTACAACAAGAAAGCAGCAAAAAGACAAAAAGAGAAAACCGATGAATCGCCTCTTGAAAAACTTCCTTTTATTGTGATTATCATTGATGAGCTTGCAGACCTGATGATGGTGTCATCGCGTGATGTGGAAGTGGCGCTGACAAGGCTTGCCCAAATGGCCAGGGCTGCGGGCATTCATCTGATACTGGCAACACAGAGGCCTTCTGTGGATGTTCTTACCGGGATTATTAAAGCGAACTTTCCGACCCGTATCTCATTTCAGGTTTCATCCAAGATAGACTCTAGAACCATCCTTGACACCGGTGGATCTGAAAATCTTCTGGGCGCCGGTGATATGCTGTATTTGCCGCCGGGAACTGCAAAGCTACGTCGTATTCACGGGGCATATATATCTGAAGATGAACTCTCCAGGGTAGTCGATTTCTTAAAGAAGCAGAAAAAGCCGGATTATGACGAAACTGTTTTAAGTGCGCCTGAAAAAGAGGAGAATTCAGGTGGCGTGGAAGAACATGATGAAAAATATGATGAAGCGATTGCTCTTGTTACTGAAACCGGACAGGCTTCCATATCCATGGTCCAGCGGCACCTGCGTATCGGCTACAACCGGGCAGCGCGCATTATCGAGGTAATGGAAAAAGAAGGCGTCGTCGGCCCTTCCGACGGCGCAAAACCGAGGGAGGTGCTGGTCAGGGGTTACGATGATATTTGATGAAGATTTACTGAACAGCATTAAGGGATTTCTTGACAAAGAAGAAGGTGAGCATCTTTATCAATCAGCCTTGAAAGCCTCTGTTCTGGGTCCATGCCTTGAAATAGGAAGCTATTGCGGAAAATCTTCAGTCTACCTCGGGGAGGCTTGCAGGATAAATAATCAAGTCCTTTATTCAATCGACCACCATCGGGGCTCTGAAGAGCAGCAGCCCGGAGAAGAATATTTTGATCCGGATTTGTTTGACTACCGGGCATTCAGGATGAACACGTTGCAGTTTTTTCGTAGTACGATCGAACGGGCCGGGCTCGAAGATACCGTGATACCTATTGTGTGTGCATCAAAAACCGCATCTATATCATGGGCCACGCCTCTGGGTCTCGTGTTTATTGACGGCGGCCATTCTTTTGAGACAGCAAGTGCGGACTACAATAGCTGGGCAGGGCACATAGTTAAAGGAGGCCTGCTCCTTATCCATGATATATTTAAAAATCCTGAAGAGGGAGGACAGGCACCTTATATGGTTTATAAAAATGCCCTGGAATCAGGCCTTTTTCAGGAACTTTCCATGGTTAAAACGCTAGGTGTTTTGCAACGTATTTAAGGTAGATAGCCATCAGGTTTGACCATCAGATTTGACCACGAGGCAAAAACGATCTATAAGAATTATAATGAAACAGACCGAAGATAAATCAAGTTATTTTCAACGATTCCAATTATCAATCATGAGCAATATGGCCTCTTCCTCAGTCTTAGAGAAGGACAGCCTCACTTACTGGCGCATGCGTATTCTTTTTGTGATTCTTTTTACAGGGGTATCGATAGGCACTTTTGCCTTAGTGCCTGTAATTGTTTTTGCAATCAAGGAAAAAATGTGGGGCCTGGTGATCTTTGATGGATTCGTATGGCTAACTGGTGCTATCCTTCTACTTTCACGTGGTCTAGGATATAATATTCGAGCAGGAATAGGTTCGCTAATGTTATATCTTGTGGGAGTGTTTATAATTATTACTCTTGGGCCTTTGAGTGGAGGCCCTGTATGGCTCTTTACATTTGCTATTCTTGTTGGAATTTTCTTTGGGTCACAAGCTGCAATTCTGGCATTAGTTACAAATACCATAACTATCATGACTATAGGTTGCCTTATAAACGCAGGGGTATTTGGTAAGGCATTTCCATTTTTTAACAACATTGAAGCAATGATAGCCGCAGTTACTATTTTTATTTTTTTGAACACGATTTGTACGATGTCAGTAGTAGTGCTGGTTAAAGGTCTTGTGTCAGCCAATCAGAAAGAGAAGGGTTTAATCAGCAGCTTAGAAATAGAACAAGCGTACCTGATAGAAACAAAGAATAAACTGGAATTGGAAGTTGAAGAACGCAAACAAGCCGAGACAGCTCTGCGGGAAAGCGAAAAACTCTATCGCCTTCTTGCTGAAAATGTAACGGACATTATCTGGACCATGGATACGGATATGAACTTTACATACTTCAGTCCTTCAGTCACTCGCTTGCGAGGTTACAGTGCCGAAGAAGCTATGGCTCAATCTATGGAGGAATCTATGACTCCAGCCTCTTTTGATACTGCCGTTAAAACTATAACCGAAGAGATGGGAGTGCACAATAAAGGACAAAAATCCCAAGACAGATCCAGAACAATAGAAGCTGAACTTTACTGTAAAGATGGTTCTACTATTTGGACTGAAATTGAAGGGAATTTTATATATGATTCAAATGGTCAGCCTGGAGGTATAATTGGTGTCACACGCGATATAACAGAGCGCAGGCGCACCGGGCAGCAACTTCTCAGATCGAAAAAACTGGCCGCATTGGGAGATATGGTCGCAGGTGTTGCCCATGAAATCAGCACACCACTTGGCGTCAATTTAATGGCTGCCTCGTATTTGAATGATACAACCCATGAGTTTAATGAACTATGCCGCTCAGGAAAAATGGAATTATCTGAATTCGAGAAATATGCCAAAAAAGCAACAGAAGCATCTTCTATGATTTTAACGAACCTGGAACGTGCAGTAGATCTTCTAAACAGTTTTAAAAATGTAGCTGTCGATCAGATTGTTGAGAAAAGGCGAAACTTTAATTTGAAAACAAATATAGAAGATACCTTAAGCAGTCTGCGTCCAAAATATAAGCGAACAGACCATACAGTGACAGTTGAGTGCCCGGATGATCTTGAGATAAACAGTTATCCAGGAGCTTTTTCACAGATTATTACAAATCTGGTTATGAATTCGTTGACACATGGATTTGAAGGTATTGAAAAAGGTAAAATTATATTAACGGCTGATAAAAAAGAAAACATGCTTTTGTTTACATATCGTGATACAGGCGAGGGAATGGATGAAGCTACCCTTAATAAGTTGTTTGATCCGTTCTTTACAACAACGCGAAGTAAGGGCGGGATAGGTTTGGGAATGCATATTGTCTACAATCTTGTCTCCAAAACACTCAAAGGACTGATTGACTGCAGAAGCTCATTAGGTAAAGGAGCTGAGTTTATAATTGAAATCCCTCTAGGTGATGAAGGCTAAGCCTCCCCTCGCTTTTCAGAGGGCATGTCAGATTACCTGCTACCCGAATGCTTGTCGATTAGCTTCATACCGTTATCAAAAAAAATCTTTTGATAAAATTCATCTGAGAGCCCCATTTCCAGCAGCGTGTTAATTTCCTCTTCCCTGGGAAAAATCAAGTTTGGAAAATCAGAGCCGTATAAAATTCTGTCTTTATTCAGCTCAAGGTATGAAGAATCAAGATTGAAACCCATATCGGCATTTTTAAAAAAAGTAAACGCGGTATCAAAATAGAGGTTTTCATGATTATTTAAAAGATCCATGAATTCTTTATATTCAAGTGCCCCCATGTGTGCGATGTTGGCTGGGATGTCCGGGTATTTTTTTAACATTTTCTTAAAGTTTTTTATTCCAACGTATTGGTTGCCGATGGGGCCGGTGCCGGCATGAAATAAAATCCTTTTGTTTTTTTCCATTACAAGGTCGTAAAGCGGAAAAAGCCTTTCGTCATAAGGATAAAAATTTTGAACCAGAAGCTGAAGTTTAAACCCCAGCACTTTTGGATGCGAAAGTATATTTTCAGCTATTTCCATTCCATTATCATCGTCCGGATGAAAAGCGGCAAAACAATACAGGTTGGGGAACTCATCGAGGATTTTCATGTTCCATTGGTTTAATCCTTCTGCAATACCTTTTTTATGGGCATAATTGGAATACACAACAGGAGTTACATTTCTTTCATTTAAAAAATTAACACAGTCCCTGTAATACAGTTTATATAATACATCCCATTTATAACGGGTTGAAAATGCATTCCAAATGGCGTCAAGCAGTTTATCGGGAAATAGGTGGACATGAAAATCGATTATTTTTTCGGGAAGCCTATTCATTGTTCTATGATGTTATAAACTTTTTAATCTTGCAATGTCGGCAACTTTTCCCAAAACAATTAATTTGGTATCTGTCTCAAGAATATGGGATGACAGCGGGTTAAAGATGATATCCTGGTTATTTTCTTTTAAACCCAGGATCAGCAATTCAAATTTATCCTTCAGGCCTGATTCGCTTATTTTTTTACCGGCCAGAGTTGAATGATCAGATACATTGAGTTCATGGATTCTTAAAACACCCTGTTTACTTCTTAGCATTGTGTCAAGGAAGTTCACTACGGTCGGGCGCAGGATTTCAGATGCCATGCGCATGGCCCCAATGGAATCGGGGGAGACAACACTGTTTGCACCTGCTTTTTTCATCTTTGCCTCAAGCTTCTGGTCGTTCATCCTTGTAATGATCCGGATTTTCTTGTTAAGCATTCTTGCAGACATGGTTACAAAAAGGTTGTCCTTGTCTGACGGCAGCGTAATCAGAATGCCGGCTGCCTTTTCAATACCGGCATCCATCAAATTCTGATCATCGGTAGCGTCTCCTTCAACAGAAAGGAGGCCGTCAATTTTATTAAATGAGTCAAGCTTTTTAGTGTCAAGTTCTATAAGAACAACCTCCTCACCGCTTTTTATCAGTTCTTCTAAAAGCGGTGTTCCTGTTCTGCCGCCGCCACATACGATGTAATGATTTTTGATCTTATTGATTTGTTTTTTCATTTTATTTTTCCTTAGTATGCCTCTTAATTCCCCTTCAATGAGCAGTGCAGTCAAGGAACTGAGCGCATAAAGAATAATTCCCATGCCGAATGTGATAAGGACCATGGTGAAAACTTGAGCAGTGATATTGCCGGAAATTTTAAAGACTTCGCCATAACCGACACTGGTGAGCGAGATAACGGTCATGTAAACACAGTCGATAAACTTTTCTGTTCCCCCGAATATGATATAGTAGCCGATACTGCCGGAAAGAAAGATAAGCAATATGGCCACCATTAGTAGTTTGAGTCTTTTGTTTATCATAATATATTATATGATCATCGCCATGCCAAAAAACCGTCAGCTGTTTTCTGCAGTTCTAAATCCAAGGTCAAAGGCGTTTTGGTTAATCCGGCTGAATGCTTTTTTCGTTCTTGTGTTTATGGCGTCCTTAACAGCATCGGCTGAAAGTGGAAGTATGCCGGTCTGGATAAGCGCACCTAAAAGAACCATATTTACGGACATTACATTTCCTGCGGAAATGGCTATCTGTGTTGCGTCAAATGCAATGAGCCTGGATGTTTTATTTCTTATGATATCTTGTATGTTTTCAATGTCAGGGTAAGTTCCCTGTCCGATCGTTGCGGTAAAAGGAGGCAAAGGTGACAGATTGGTAATGACCACAGTGTCTGAGTTGCATTTGTTAATGGCCCGCAAAGCTTCAGAGGGTTCAAAACTGACAAGTACATCAGCTTCGCTGTCCGAAATAATCGTGCTTCCGGCATCGCCAAAAAGAATGGCGGATTCAACAACGCCTCCGCGTTGAGCCATGCCGTGAATTTCGCTCATGCGCACCGGAATTCCGGCTGAAAGGGAGGCTTCGCCCAGAACCTTTGATGCCAACAGATTGCCCTGGCCTCCCACAGCTACGATAATAAGTCTTGTGGTTTTCATTAGTTAATCCTTTTTATGTTTAACCCTTAACAGGCACTATCGCTTTTTCCGGACAAATTTGTGCACAGATTGAGCATCCTGTACAAAGGGACTCATTGATTTTTACCTGGCTGTTATCGATGAAAAAAGCCGGACAGGCTAGCTCATTTATGCAGTCCCTGTGATTTTTACATTTGTTGGTAATGCGGAAAGCTTTCCCCTTAAGCTGCTTCAGGCTTTTCGCGTAAAGTACACACTTCTCTTGGGCGATCACCACCGAAACGCCTTTAAAATTCAAGGCGTCTTTTATCAATGAAATACTTTTTTTGATATTAAGTGGTTTTATTACGGAAACATGCTGAACCCCGAGAGCCTTCACAAGTTTTTCAATAGAAATTTTGTTATATCCGTCAAATCCAAGCTCATTCATATCCACGCCGGGGTTAGGCTGATGTCCTGTCATGGCTGTTGTACGGTTATCAAGGATGATCAGTGTAAAGTCATGGTTATTGAATACCCCATTAATAAGTCCCGAAATTCCTGAATGGAAAAAAGTCGAATCGCCGATAATGGACACGACTTTTTTATCTGTGACTTTTGAAAAACCTCCGGAAGTGCCGGTTGAAGAACCCATGCAGATCAGAAAATCACCGGTTGAGAGTGGCGGAAGGAAGCCGAGTGTGTAACAGCCGATGTCGGTTGGATGGATAGTATCCATACCGTCAGTCGCTTTTTTAAGGGCGTAAAATGTTGCTCTGTGTGAGCACCCCGCACAAAGGTTGGGAGGCCGCTGAGGGATTTCAGGAATATCTGAAAGGTCGAGTTTATTCACGGGGGTATATTGGATATCAAAGAAATCAGCCATCACCCGTCGTACCATGGCAGGATCGAACTCAAAAAGACGGGAAAAGAGGGAGTCTCCTTTGCCTGCGATTTGAACAGACAATCCTTCTTCCTGTGCAAAGGCTTTGACGGACTCTTCCATATACGGCTCGCCTTCCTCGGCAATAAGCACCTTTTTGCAGCCTTTCAAAAATGATTTTATAAGCTTGCCGGGCATGGGATGAGAAAATCCGATTCTCAGAGTTTTAATTTTTTGGCTTATGTCAAGGTCTTTGGCGGCATCTTTAACATAATTGTAACTGACGCCGTTACAAATAATGCCCAGTACGCCCTGTCCGGTGATGATATTAAAAGGGGATTGCTCTGATATTGCTTCAGCCTTGCCGATATTCTTAAGAAGTCTTGCATGTAGTTTTCTGGAAACCGCCGGGACCGTAACATAATTGAAAGGGTCCTTAATAAAGTCACCTTTTGTTATTCGTACACCCATTTCACCAAGCTCAACCACAGACGTTGAATGGTTGATCCGGGTGGTGGTTCTGAGAATAACCGGCTCACCGAGCTGTTCCGACAGTTCTATGGCTTCGGCTGTCATGGTTTTTGCTTCATCGACTGACGAGGGTTCCAGTACCGGTAATCCGGATAGTTTTCCGTAGTACCGGTTGTCCTGTTCGTTCTGGCTTGAGAACATGAACGGGTCGTCAGCTGTGAGAATAACAAGACCTGCCTTTATTCCAACGTAGGCGAGTGTCATCAGCGTATCCGCAGCCACGTTCATTCCAACATGTTTCATTATGCACATGCTGCGGATGCCCGAGTTAGCGGCTGCGGCAGCAACTTCAAGGGCAACTTTTTCGTTAGTGCTGTATTCAAAATAGAGATCGCTTTCCCTGGATACCTGAAAAAGGTAAAGTGAAATTTCTGAAGAAGGTGTTCCCGGATATGTGGATGCAAATGCGACACCCGCTTCGATGGCGCCACGTGCAATAGCTTCATTCCCAAGGAAGAGCATTTTTTCCCCTGGATGGTCTGTCAGTAATTTATGCATAATTATTTCCCCGGTTCCGGCTGTATTTAAAAAAATAAAAGTATTTAAGCCATATTAAATACACCACTGATGTTTCCCCTGTAAAGTGTTTTCTCTAAAAATAGGGCATTGAAAATGCTTTACAAAGAGTATACTTTGGATTATGAATAAGTTTTTTACGTATACGGGGTCACCATGTATAATTCAAAAGACAATTCAATAATTTCAATCATTATCGCTACGCAAAACAAAGGAAAAACAGAAGAAATAAGGGAATATTTGAAGGGCTTTCCGGTGGACATAAAAAATCTGGATGATTTCGGCCCCATCCCGCCTGTGATAGAGGATGGAGACACGTTTGATGAAAATGCATATAAAAAGTCAAGTCATACGGCAAGGATAATCGGTCTGCCGGCACTTGCAGATGATTCAGGTCTGGTTGTGGAAGCGCTTGGAAATGCTCCGGGTGTATATTCAGCACGTTATGCCGGTGATAATGCGACGGATGAACAGTTGTGCGAGAAACTGTTGAAGGAAATGGATGGGGAAAATAACCGCAAAGCATCCTTTGAGTGCGTTATATCGATTGCGGTCCCCACAGGTCCGGCCCTGACATATGAAGCGCGCTGTGACGGCCTGATTGCTGAAAAACCATCCGGTCAAAACGGTTTTGGATACGACCCAGTGTTCTATTATCCGGAATTAGATAAAACATTTGCTGAAATAAGCATGGAGGAAAAGAGCCGGGTTAGTCACAGGGGCAGGGCGTTAAGGGAACTCGCTGAAGAATTTGAAAAAGTACTTGTATGGATCAGACAAAATATGCCGATAGATGAAAAATTTGAATGCAAAAGGTAAAATATATGCTGAGAGACCTTATCATTAAAAACAGAAGCTGCAGACGTTTTTATCAAGACTATGCAGTTGATGAAGATACGCTTAGGTCATTAGTCGATCTTGCACGGAACTCCGCATCCGCAGCAAACCTTCAGCCATTAAAATATATGCTTTCCTGCGACCCGATTAAGAACAAGGATATATTTTCCTGTCTCGGATGGGCAGCGTATCTTGAGGACTGGAAAGGACCTGTGGAAGGGGAACGACCTCCTGCCTATATAGTTTTTTTGGGCGACACCACGATTAGTCCTGCTTTCGGGTGGGATACCGGTATTGCTGCACAGAGTATCCTTCTTGGTGCCAGGGAAAAAGGACTGGCCGGCTGTATGATAGGAGCCATAAAGCGAAAAAGACTAACTGAAGTACTCTATATTGAAGAACGGTTTAAAATAGCCCTTGTCATTGCAATAGGAAAGCCAAAGGAGGAGGCAATTATTGAGGAGGCTGAGGCAGACAGCAGCATCCGTTATTGGCGGGACGATGACGGTGTACATCATGTTCCAAAGAGAAAATTGGGTGATATTATAATAAGTTAATTTGAATATATGACAAAGGAGAAATAGCATGCTTGAGAGAAAAAAAGGCATCGATATCGTAATGCATCTTGGCGGAATAGACTCTTTTGACACTGCAATGGATTTTATGGAGAAAAAACTGGACAAAGAAAATTTTAATAAGATCCAAAAAATAAAAAATCCTGAAGCGATTTTGAAAATCGCAAACGCCATAGCCATGTGTGGTCCTGAAACTGTTTTTATTAATACAGGCTCTGAAGAAGACAGACAGCATATAAGAGATCTTGCCATTAAACAGGGTGAAGAAGCAGCACTTCCCATGAAGAACCATACCATTCATTATGACTTAAAGGATGAGCAAGGCAGGATCGTAGATCGGACTTACTACATTGTAAACGAAGGTGAAAAGACCAGCGTGTTGGCGAAAAAAATGCTTAGGGCTGATGCAATAAAAGAAGTTCAGGAGAAAATGACTGGGATCATGGAAGGAAGGACGATGATGGTGGGGTTTTACATGAGGGGACCTGTCGGATCTCCTGCTGCGAATCCGGCTATTGAAATAACAACTTCTGCATATGTTTCCCACAGCGCGGAAATACTCTACAGGAATGCTTTTGAGGATTTTGAGAAAGAAGTCGAGGATAAGGACCATTTCTATACAAATGTACACAGCGAAGGGCCGAACAGGCTTGAAGACTTGCCCAATGCCAGGGTTTTCATGGACAGGAGCTTTCAGACAACGTACAGCATGTTTTGCACATATGCCGGCAATACATTGCTGCTGAAAAAGGGGAACCACAGGTTTTCAGTAGACAGGTCCGTTTATGAAAAAATAGAGGAAGAACTCGCAGAACACATGTTTGTTACAGGTATAGACGGTCCGGGAGGGAGAGTGACATGGTGTGCCGGAGCCGCACCCAGCGGTTGTGGAAAAACGACTACCGCGATGGCTGGAAATCATTTTGTCGGAGATGATCTTGCCCAGATGTGGATTGATGAAAACGGCAGCATAAGATCGATCAACCCGGAATGCGGAATTTTTGGAATAGTCGAGGATGTAAACCTTGAGGGCGATCCTGTTTTAATGGACCTTTTGAGAAAAGAAGCTACAGAGGTGATCTGGTCGAATGTTTTGATTGATGATGACGGTTTGCCTCACTGGGTTGGTAATGGCGAAGAATCGCCTGAAAAAGGGAAAAATTTTCAGGGTGAGTGGAGAAAAGGGATGATTGATGAAAACGGAAAATCTGTTCCAATATCACATCCAAACGCAAGGTGTACGCTCGCTTCAACAGCTCTGGCAAATTATTCACCGCTTGCTGAGGACCCGAAAGGCGTTGAAACAAGAATTGTAACTTACAGCGGAAGGGACAGCGATACCATGCCGCCTGTGTGGGCGGCAAAAAATTCTGACCAGGGAGTTGTGATCGGTGCTTGTATCGTATCAGCCGCAACAGCCACCGAAGTGGGCGCAACCGGTGTAAAGCGAGCACCATGGGCGAACGCACCTTTTATTCCCGGAGCCCTTGCGGATTACATGGAGGCACAATTCCGATTTTTTGGAAGCAGCAAAATCGCAGATAACAAAAAACCTGTCCTGGCAGGTCTGAACTATTTTCTTACAGACGAAGCCAGAGGAGGGACATCGAAAAAACTGATCGGTGAAAAACGTGATGTAAAGGTGTGGCTTGCATGGCTGGAAAGGTATGTACATAATGATGTATCTTTTATTGATACGCCTATTGGAAGAATTCCTGAA
>JAFDJC010000127.1 GCA_019307665.1 Deltaproteobacteria bacterium
AATCCATACCCGGCACGATTTCATGGGCCGGCCATAAATTTTCCCTGCTTGAAGGAAAAGCTACATTTAAAGATATCCTGCTGAAAGGGCCGAAAGACAATCGCCTGATCAAACTGGATACTCTACAGTTTCAAATTTACTGGACCAACTTAACAGCAGGCCGCCTGACCTTTAAAAATATTCTTCTTGAAAAGCCGACCGTCCTGCTGTCAATACATGAAGACGGAAGTATCAATCTGGTTCAGGCGCTTTACCAGCCAGAAACCAAGCCGGAGACATCTTCTCAAGACAACGGCATTCCATTTAATATTGCAGCATACAATAAGGATCAAATACTTCTTCCAAATATTGATCTGGAACTCCGGAACGGTGACCTGTTAAGGCAAATAGCGCAGGTTACCATAGAATCTTCTGCCGGAAGCATTTCAATCAATGAAATACTTGAAACTTCAGATGTTAATATAAAGGCCCGTGCTGATGTCAACAAGGATAGAATACTTGTTGAGCAGTTTGAAATTAAAGCGGAAAACAATATTCTCTCTGCAAAAGGAAGTTGTGATCTGAAATCCGGAAAACTTGATGGCGAATTTTCGCTTATTACAGGCCGTTCTTCAGGAAATGTAAATATAAAAGCAATCGACGATATAAGCGGAAATTTTATCATTGATGCACTTGTTTCAGGAATGGTAAACGATCCTGTATTCAAAGCCAGTGTGAAAGGAGCCAATCTTTCTTATCAAAAAGTGCACCTTGGTGACATTGCTGCAAACTTCCTGTTTTCCAAAGGAAAAGTTTCCATTAAGCAATTTAACATGCGCAACAACCAGTCAGACTTGGATCTCTCAGGTTCGATTCAGGTTGTTGACCAAAAAACAAATAATTTTCTCTCAAACCCCTCTTATGACATTTCTATTTATGACAGTAAAATATTCCTTGAGGATTTCATTCAGGAAATGAAAGGAGAATTATCCTTTAGCGGATCGCTTACCGGAGACACTGCCCGTCTTTTTGGGAATGTGAGTCTGAAAGGAAACAAGATCGATACAGGCCTGCAAAAGATAAGCAAAGTGACCCTGGAAATGCACATTGATGACAACAAGCTTTTTATTGACCAAAACCGATTAGAAATCACGCCAGGTGAAAAAATCAATGCAAACGGATGGATTTCCCTTGATGGAAAATATAACTTTCAAGCTGTTTCTAAAGGGATATCTCTTTCCAGTATTGACAAAATCTCGGACCAAAAATGGGATGAGGCAAAAATGGTTTTTGCTTTTACCGGTACCGGTGACATTAAAAATCCGAAACTGACCGGTAAAATCGGAATCCACGGTCTGCAGGTTAAGGATAAAATAATCGATCCGATTTCTCTAAACCTTGATGTTGCTGATATGACAGCCCGAATATCAGGAAAAGAACCAATAAACTTAAATATGGAAATTCAGCTGGAAACACTAGACATCAATGGCTCTGCTGATTTTGGCCGGATTGACCTTCATCCTGTTTTTAAACTTGCCGGATACGAAGAAATCTTTGGCCTTCTTGACGGCAGAATAGAGCTGTCTGGAAATATCGGAGCAATTGAAAAAATTCAGGCCAAGATACAAATTGACGAGCTGGAAACATTCTGGGAGCAGAATGAACTTTTACGGGCAAACAACCAAACGTTTGCCCTCAAAAACGGAAATATTTCTCTTTCGGATATCGGGCTGACTTTGCTTAAGGAGGGTTACCTGAATCTCAAAGGCCAGGCAGATTTAAACGGGATACTTGATTTTAAAACAGAAGCAAGAATTCCGCTTAAGATCTTAGAACCCTTTTGTGACGATGTTTATGATGTTGAAGGTCATATCACCTGCAATGCTACTGTTAGCGGCACTGGGGAACGACCGACCATTAAAGCAGACATTCTGCTTGAAAAAATCGGCCTGGGCACGCCTTTCTTGTCAGAAAAGCTGCATGATCTAAATGGCCGCATTCATTTTACACCTAATATTGCAATCGTGGAAAATATTTACGGCAAATTCAATACAGGAAGATTTAATCTTGAAGGGACTGTTGACCTTAAAGATTATAAGCCGCTGCATTCCCGGATCAAGCTTACCGCCCATGCCGTTCCTGTTCATATACCTGATACCATGGACATAGTCCTTAGTACTGAACTTGCACTTATGGGCAATGAAGACAAGTCCGAGGTTACCGGAAAGATAATGATTCTTGAAGGTGTTTATTTCCGTGATGTTGATTTGAATCTGCTCAGCCTTGTTCCCCGGCGGTCGCGTTCCGAAAAACCTGTAGCAGTAACAGATCAGGAGTTTTTAAAAAATATGTCCTTTGATATTGCAGTCGGATATCGCAACCCCTTTGTTGTCGAAAACAATTTTTCTTTTCTGGAACTGAAACCCAACCTCCATATCAAAGGAGAACCGGATCGTATACTTCTTAGCGGCCGGGCCAGAGTGGAACCCGGGGGAATTATACAATACCAAGAAAAGAAATTTGAAGTGACAAGAGGAATCATCGATTTCCTGAATCCTTACAAGATTGAACCTACTATAGATCTGGAAGGGAAAACAAAGGTTCGCGAGTGGACTATTTTTCTTACCGTATCGGGCACCTCTGACGATCTTGAATTCACTTTAAGATCAGATCCACCTGAACAAAACAATGATATTCTCTATCTGCTTGCTTTTGGAAAAACCGTCCGGGAATCCCAAAATGGAGAAGGATCAAAATCAACTTCCCCTGCACAAATGCTTGCCTCAATTATGGCTGAAAAACTTCAAAAAAACTTAAAGGACACCACGGGGTTGGATACCTTTGAGCTAGAGTATACAACAGACAGCAATGGTGAAACCAACTCAGACAAGGTTAAAGTTACGCTTGGAAAAGAAATTTCCAGGCGACTGTCAGTGAAATACGGGGTCGAAACAAAGGACGGCAAAATCGTTCAACGCACTATCACAGAATATAAATTTTTAGAAAACCTTTTGCTTGATGCATACAATGACACAGAAGGTGATTACGGAGGAGGGCTGAAGTACAGGCTTGAGTTCCGCTAAAAATATGAAACCAAAAGGATTGCAAAACTTGGTATCGGCATGCATAACAATTCTGTTATTTCTTGTAACCGTTAATACAGGTTCAGCACAAAACGATACAAATCTTGAACACAATATGGAAAACCCTCTAATTTCAAAAGTCGATATTGAAATCACTGCTATTCAGGATAATAAAGATAAATGGGTAGCGATTGCAAAAGACCTGGTTCAATTTCAATCCGGAGAAATATTTTCATCAAAAAAACTTAACCTTGCCAAAGCCTCACTCAAATCTTCGGGTTTTTTTAAAAACATAGAAGTAAAGACTCATACACAAGACAACGGTATGGTTGCCGTTACTATCTTTTTAGCACCATTTCCATTGATACAGGATATCATTATTGAAGGTTCTTTTCCTGTTTTTGAGCGTGAAGTCCTTAATGCAATGACCCTATATACGGGCGAACCGTTCAATAAGGAGATGCTTCCGGCACAAGAAGAGGCGATCGTTCACCTTTTGGAAAATAATGGATACATTCACCCCCACGTGAAAATTTTTGAAGAAAAGGAAAGTAACGACAAGTTAGTTGTTAATGTAGATATCGACAAGGATGTTTTTTATTACACCAGGCAAGTAAATATCACAGGGAATCAAGCTTTTTCCGATATCCGGCTGAAAGTCAGAACCGACACATGGCAATCATCGCTTTTGCCGGCTTCCATGAGCCGCTTTATCCAAAAGGAATTTGATGAAGACGTAAAAAACCTGACCGCATTTTACAGAAATAATGACTTTCCGGATGTTAACATCACACCGGAAATAGAAAAAAATGCCGAAACAGGAGAAGTCGTTATTAACTTCCTGATTGATGAAGGTGACTGCTATGAAATAACCTTCCATGGCAATGAGGAGTTCTGGGACTGGACACTTAAAGATGAATTAACCCCTTTCAAAAAAGGCAATAGGCGTAATATTGGCCTTCGAAAAAGTATCCGTAACATAAAGGAACGATATCAAAAAGCAGGTTATACGGAGTGCAGTGTTAAGACAAAGCTGATTCCAGGGAAACCAATCAATAAAAATATTCGCCATATCCGCTTTTTCATTGAGGAGGGACCGCGATCAATAGTAAAAAACTTGAAAATCGAGGGAAATTTAAACATCCCTGAAGACAAAATCAGAGACCAGATACTTACACGCCCGCCTGAGCTCTTTTCAGACGGCGAATTTGTCAGCCAAATACTGGAAAACGATATCCAGGCCATTAAAGCCCTTTATCTTAAAGAAGGGTATATGGCTGTAAACATTGACAGAAAAATCGCATGGCAGCAAGATGACAAGCTTAAAGTAAACTTTGTGGATATCACCTTATTGGTAGAAGAAGGAAAAAAAGTAACAGTTACTTCTATTGATTTCAAGGGAATGAATGCAATGACGGAGGAAGAAGCTTTACAATCAATTATCTTGAAGCCCGGCAGACCTTTCAGAGAGTATCTCCTTAAAGATGATAGTAATCGTCTGGCAGCCGCAGTTTCGGAAAAAGGATATCCCCACGTTGTAGTAAAGGAGATAGCTGAGGTCAGTCATGACAAAACCAAAGCAAAAATCGTCTACTCTGTTACTGAGGGTCCTTTTGTCAAAATGGGGAATATACATGCGGTGGGAAATTTCAGAACCAGTGATAGCATTATTTTGGAAGAGATGGAGCTAGAAAAAGATATGCCGTTTTCCATGATCAAGATGCTGGAATCCCAGCGTAATATAAAGAATATCAATGCATTTGAAACCGCCAGGACCCTACCCATAGGGCTCAAAGAAAAAGCAGACAGGGTTCACCTTATGGTGGAAGTCGAAGAAAAAAAACCGTATTCTGTTCAGGTGGGCCTGGGATATGACACATCGCGGCACCTGTATTTTAATACACGGGCTGGTGACCAGAATCTTTTGGGGTTAAACAAAGAGGCCTGGATAAGCCTGGAAGTCAGTGAAATCGGACAAAAGGGTGAAACAGGTATCTTCGAACCCAGGTTCCTTGGTACGCATATCATGTCAAGTTTCACCATTTTTGGAGAAAAACGGGAGGAGTTTAATCAAGACTTTGGAACCATAAGCCAGGGTACGGTGCTGTCGTTTTCGAAAAAACTGCCATATGATTTAACTGCAGGGCTTGCTTTCTCACTTGAACGCAAGGAGCAGTTTTTGCGTGATGAACGGCTCCTGTTGCCTGAAGAGGAGGAGGAATATGAGCCGCGCACCATACTGGTGACAACTCCTTCAATTGCTTACGATGCAGTGGATTCCTTTTTTCGACCTCAAAAAGGCATTCATTCATCCCTTCAGGCAGATATTTCCAGCGGATTGGAAAATTCTCTGGATGATTTTATCAAGTATCAGTATGAAATTAAACTATATTATACCTTTTTTCAACGCCTGACATTTGCTTTACGTGGACATGCGGGCCACATCATTCCTTTTAACAAAGAAAGTAATATTCCAAATGACCAGCTGTTCTACCTGGGCGGTCTTACCGATGTAAGAGGATATAATGAAAACATGCTCCGGTTTGATGGGGAAGGTAAAGCCCTGGGCGGCCGCACCTCGCTTTCAGGCTCAATAGAGGCCCGTTTTGATGCAGGCTTTAACATTGAAATAGCACCTTTCTTTGATACCGGCAGTATCCGTAATACAATCACTAATGAAGGGAGTGATGAATTCCGTTCTTCCGTCGGCATAGGCCTGAGGTATCTTTTTCCTTATTTACCCGTAGGTGTTCAGTACGGTCATAAGCTTAACAGGAAAAAACATTTGGAAGATGCCGGAAGGTTTTACGTTACCATTGGATACATTTTTTGAGGATACATTTTTTAAGCACAACGAATTGAAACTTTAGTTGGAAAACAATGGCAATACTTGATGTAATGAACCCTGAAACGAGGAGGAACAATGACAATCGAAATAATTCGTAATGCCCTGGCATGGTGTATCGTGATAAACTTGGGGTTGCTGCTATGGTGGTTTCTGTTTATCACACTGGCTCATGACTGGACGTATCGGTTCCACGGTAAATGGTTTAAAATATCTGTTGAAACATTTGATGCCATCCACTATGCAGGCATGGCGCTTTTTAAAGTCGGAATATTTCTATTCAACCTGGTGCCCTATCTTGCTTTGCGTATTGTGGGTTGAAGGGACTGAAATTCCAATTCACTATATGTGCGTAAGGGAGAATTCTTTTGGACAAAGCAATCGTGCGTAAACTCACTATGGTCATCCGTTTAGGCGCAGTATTTGCTGCGCTGATGATGGGAGGCTGCGCCACCCTGCCCGATAATTTTGAGAGGCCGGTGTCCTATGCATACACCCACACCCAAGACACGCGTATCGCCAAGGCCATCCAAGACGAGAAAGAAGCCCATCCGGGTAAGTCCGGATTCCTGATGCTGACAACCGGTCTGGACGCTTTTGTTGCCCGCGCAGTTCTGGCCGACCAGGCGGATCGCAGCATTGATGTGCAGTACTATCTCTACCAAAACGATCTTACCGGCAAATTGTTATCGGCCAGACTGATCCAGGCCGCTGACCGTGGGGTACGGATACGACTTTTGGTCGACGACATGGACCTGGAGGGTAGGGACCTGAATGCTGCGATACTCGACAGCCATCCGAACGTAGAAGTACGGCTATTCAATCCCTTCAGCCGCAAAACCGGTCGAATCTCCCAGTTTTTGACCCGATATGGTTCGGTAACCCGCCGCATGCACAACAAGTCCTTTACCGTTGACAACCAGGCCACCATTTTAGGGGGACGCAATATTGGAAACGAATACTTCGAAGCCGACCCCGATATGACATTCAGTGATCTGGATGTATTGGCCATCGGCCTGGTGCCTGAAAGAGTATCGGCTGCTTTTGATAAATACTGGAACAGCGATCTGGCCTATCCGGCAACCGTTCTCAAGGGCAGATCGCCGACATCTGAGGAAATCGAACTGGCAAGTCGACAGATTGACGAGTTCCTGGCACAGCAGGCAAATTCCGAATATCTGCAAGCCCTTCGAAACTCTAAGCTGGCCAATACACTCAGAAGCCATCAACTGAGTTTTTCTTGGGGCAATGCCGAGGTCATCTATGACCAGCCGGAAAAGCTTCTTCACGATTTCGACAAATTGGAATATCATCTGATCCCCAAACTCAAACCTTATCTGGATGGCGTAACCGAGGAGTTGATACTCTTCTCCCCTTATTTTGTTCCTGGAAAAGAAGGTACTGCATTTTTGACGCAGCTCAGTGAGAAGGGGGTGCGGGTGAAGATACTGACCAACTCCCTTTCCTCTTCGGATGTTAGTATCATACACGCCGGCTATGCCAAGTACCGCAAGGATCTCTTGCGTGCAGGCATCGAACTTTATGAACTCAACAAGAAAATCAGCAGAAAAGATCGTAAGGCCAAAAAAGGCGAATACGGCTCGTCCAAGGCCAGTTTGCATGCCAAATCGTTTGTTTTTGATCGCGACACTATTTTTGTGGGTTCGCTTAATCTCGATTCCCGGTCCGCATATCATAACACCGAGATCGGCGTGGTATTCCAGTCAGTCGAAATTGCCGGCGGCATGGGCGAGTGGTTTGATAAGAACATCGAAACAATCGCATTCCGGCTTGAGCTTTATGTGGACGAAGACGGTTCTGAGGAAATCCGCTGGCACGGTCTCGATGATGGTAAACAACAAGTATTTACTACCGATCCCTATGCCGGATTCTGGCGACGGTTCAGTACCGGTTTTTTAAGCTTTTTCCCGATTGAATCGCAACTGTAAGGACCAGTGGCCTGAAACAGTGAGCGTAAAGGAAAATAATAATTGCCGTTAATCAACATTGTATGATATTTCAAAATCGCCTGCGGACGTAATAAATAAAACATTTATGATAAGCTTCGCCTTGAAAAACAAAAGAGGAGACAAAATAATGAGAAACAGATCACTAAAAACAGTCGCTTTTGCGATTGCACTGCTTGCATCTTCGTTTACGGCGCTTTTTGCCGCAGACATTAAGATCACCAAAGAAGAAGCAAAACAAATTGCCAAAGAAGCCTACGTCTATGGCTTCCCGATGGTTGTGAACTACAAAACCATGGTTGCTTATACGCTTGACAGGAATTCACCGGAGTTCAAAGGTGACTTTAATGAATTAGCCTGTGAAGCCAGAGTATATACTCCGGATGATAAAGCCATAGTTACGCCCAATTCGGATACGCCTTACTGCATGGGGTGGGTGGATATCCGTAAGGGCCCCATCGTTATATCTCTACCGGAGATGGAACCGGAACGATTCTATCATTTCCAATTAATAGATTTATATACCCATAATTATGCTTATCTGGGTACTTTGACAACCGGTAATAAAGCAGGGAAATATTTAATCGCAAATCAAAGCTGGAAGGGAAAAAAACCAAAAGGCATTGACGATGTGATTCGTTGCGAAACGAATATCTTTTTCGTGATAGTGCGTACCCAATTGATGAATAAAGGCGACCTTGAAAAGGTTAAACAGATCCAGGGGGAATATCACATGCAACCTTTAAGTGCCTATATAGGAAAAGGTACACCAAAGGCGGCATTGAAAAATGATTTTCCAAAGTGGAATGAAGGAGACCAATTTACTTCAGCATCTTTTAAATACCTTGATGTGATGCTCTCTTTGCTTGAACCGGTTAGCGAAGAAAAGGCGTTGATGGAACGATTTGCCAGGCTGGGCATTGGAACCGATAAAGGGTTTGATATTAATCGTTTTGATGAAGAGACACAAAAAGCAATTGAGCAAGGCGTCAAGGATGGCTTTAAGGCAATGGAAAGTTTT
>JAFDJC010000330.1 GCA_019307665.1 Deltaproteobacteria bacterium
AAAACTGGTTGAAGCGAATGAAGATACGACATCGGTTAAACTTACTGATGAAGGTGAAAAATATGCCAGGCAGATAATCAGAGCGCATCGCCTTGCAGAAAGACTGATTTGTGATGTTCTGGGGAGGGAATATGAAGCTGGTGCGGGAGAGTTTGAGCATACTATTAATCTCGAACTGGTTGATGGCATATGTACATTACTTGGCCACCCGCGGGAATGCCCCCATGGAAGGCATATACCTGAAGGCGAGTGCTGTAAACGATCGACCCGGACCGCGAAAGCATCGGTTATACCTTTAACCGAGATGGAAATCGGTCAGAGTGCCAAAATCGCCTATGTTCAGTGTAAAGATGATAAGCAGATGCACCGTGTGGACGGACTGCAGATAAGGCCCGGTGTTGTTGCGAAGCTTCATCAGAAATATCCGACCTTTGTTATTGAATGCGAAGGCATGAGCATTGCCCTGGATAAGGAAGTCGCTGCGAATATACGGGTATGGTCTCAGGAGATTGAATTTACCCCCCAAGCAAAACCGGAGGAGGGAAGAGGGCTTTTTGGCGGATTTGGATTCGGGAGACGACGGCGGAGGCGAAGGGGGCAGTAATTCATAGCCTTTGTTTCGTGTTTTTGTTACCGGGAAAATGTTCACCTGAAAAAAGTGTAAAAGCGTATAAACCAGCTGCATTTTATGATGCGGCTTTTTTTATTTTTATAATAACCAAAAACGAATATATGTATGGAGGGGAACTATGTTGTATGCACTTACATTCTATGTCCCTGAAGACCATTGTGAAAAGGTTAAAATGGCGCTCTTTGAGAAGGGGGCCGGAAAGTATGACAAGTATGACTGCTGCGCATGGCAGGTGAAAGGTGAAGGCCAGTACCGGCCGCTTGAAGGCAGCAATCCCTATCTTGGCAAGGAAGGCGAGATTGAGCGCGCTGCTGAATATAAGGTAGAGATGATCTGCCATGAGTCTGTGCTGAAAGATGTCCTCGAGGAACTTATTGCGGTGCACCCCTATGAAGAGGTCGCGTACGGTGTGTGGGAAGTGAAAACCGTGGAAGATGTTTAAAAGATAATTGCCACTAAGGCACGAAGACACAAAGGGAAGATTAAATAATTAGGGCTTGCTGAATAAGTTTTTTCAGACAACAAAATATCCAGTAAATAGAATCCGTGGTATGATTATTGTGTTACTATTATTAATCTTGCAACCCTTTCTAACCTTATTTATGGCATCAGTGACTGATGAAGCTGTTCGTATGAGATAAAAAATGAGCCAAAAAAGATCTCTCAAGATCTTTTCCAAATTCATAACCAAAAACACCATTGAAATAACACTTGCTGAAGTATCTGTCAACTTCGCCATTACTCTGCCTAAACCATATTTCCTTTTGGAATGACCGAATCGCCCCTCAATATCTATTCTATCAAGTTCATCCTGCCGGACAAGTGCTTTCTGGAGTTTTATCTCTTTGTGATTTTGATCCGTAATCTTCAGTGGCCGTCCCAACGGAGGTCCCGATAAGCGAATGTCGTGTTTCTTACACCATTTTCTATTATCACGATTTCTATAGATTTTGTCTGCGTGAATTGATGCTGGATAATGCCCAAAGCGTTTACGGTATTTTTCTGCCTGTACTATCAAGTCCCCACTCTCGTTATAGGCATCCCAGGATATTCGATCAACGGTACTGTAACCCATACATGACGATGCTGATATTTTTGCACCAAACTCTACTTTCTTACCTGCTTTTCCCCGTACAATAGGGCGAACATGCGGTTGTGTTATACTGACAATCCTATCAGAAATTCGGTGTGTTTTGTTTTCATACATTTCCTTCTGCTGACGATATACTTCATGTATTACCAAAAGACTCCGGTACAAAAATCTTGAAAGGACTTTTAATGGTACAAATCTGCTTAACTTTTCAATATGTTCAAGGTTTCTTTTAAGATAATGCAGCTGTTTTCTTATCCCTTTGCGACAAGTAAGATTCTTATCTTTTTGCTGCTTTATGATAGCAAGAAAGTTTTTACGTGCGCGTCTTCGATAAGTACGAGGTTTCTTTTTAAAACCACAATTACCGTTTCTATGTTCCCACAAAACATCAATTATTCGTTCCGTTTTCTCGCGGGCTTCATTCAATAGGGAAAGGTCTGTAGGGTAACGAATGTCGGCCGGAGTACATGTTGCATCAATTATGAGTTTACCGCTATTCTTCGGCAGGTCATCGGTCGCATCAGTCGTTGATGCGGTATCTTTTTTCTTTGCAATTGACGCTTCAATCACTGCCTCATTTATCTGTGACAAAATCTCATCAGATATCCGTTTGCGAAAATAGACATACATCGAAGAGTCAAAAGGTTCATTGTGTTTAAATTCCGAAAATCCCAAAAAGTATTGCAAATATGGGTTCTCTTTAATCTGCTCCACAGCTTCGCGATCAGTTATTCTCAAGCGTTCTTTAATTATCAATGCTCCAAGAGCGACACGAAATGGTAAAGCTGCTGCTCCCATAGAATCACTGAATTGTTCGGAATATCCCCTTTCAAAGTCTTCCCATGGAATGATATTGGCAAGTTTTATCCACCGATTATTGCCATTAAGCTTGCCACCAAAGGGTAAGAAGAAATCTTCGAAATTGAGGTACATTTGCAGGTCATTTTTTTTGTTTTTGTACATAATAGTGCAAAGGTTTTAAGGAAAAGTACTGTTTTTGTTTGCACTAAATATATATCATGCCGCATGTAACATGTTGATTTATATAATAGTTAGGCGTAGTTCAGCAAACCCTAAATATATAGCTTACTTTTTATTACATAATTTTAGGTTAGTATTCAATTTTCGTTTACTAAAAGTATACACATAGTTATCACCCAATAATAAATATAACGAATAATATGTTACTTTTTTCCATTGAAAAACTCACCCGACCTGAACTTCACCTTGTCAAGCCACACATCCTTGTATATTTCATTGTGTTTAAATTCCGAAAATCCCAAAAAGTATTGCAAATATGGGTTCTCTTTAATCTGCTCCACAGCTTCGCGATCAGT
>JAFDJC010000331.1 GCA_019307665.1 Deltaproteobacteria bacterium
TGCTCCTCCCTCTAAGAATAACCACCTTATCATCGCTTCCCATCTTGATTCCGCCGAAGTGGATCTGTATCGCTCTTTCTGTTATAAAATTGTATTTCTCATTTACCTGCGCCTTTAATATCGTTTCTTTCTCAGATAAACTGAAGTTCATAAATTTTCCTTCATCTACTATAAATCAAATCTATAACCAGCGGTTTCCGGTCACAAAATTTTGGACATGAAAGCCCATGGAATATTTTAGAATTTTACCCTTTCTCGCCCACCAGCATTCTACCTATCAAAAAATGAATATATCTGTCAAGAAAATTTTTATTCCAATTAGAAAAGGATATGGGTTCGCGAAATACAATCGTTAATGCTGTATCTGTTTTTTTAAAAATTATAGGTTTATTCAACCGTTCAATCTTTCATTGATTAGGAAAAAAGATGGATTTCTTGTCAGAAAAGTACCAAATTTTATTAAAAACGACGTGGGATTTTTAAGAGCGTCTGCTTAGCTTCTTTTCGCCCACCAGTTAGGGCGAAGCCGATTGATCGGCTTCAACACAAAACCCATAAAATAACCGGTTTATATTTATCAAATTTGAAACATTTTCACTTCTTCAAGCTTGAACAAAAGTCGATTTATTTCTATACGATCCAACTAAAAGAGAAAACCATTTAAAGACCAAATATCCTTATACTCATTCAATGATTGGTATTTTATAATATAATCTGATTCTTATAACTCACATTATTTTCTGATCGGAATAATTTTTTTCTTGACAGGAATGTATTTTTATAAAATAATCAATCCATGATTTTTGAGAAGATATAATTTTTAAAAGGAATTTTGGCAAATGGAATTCAGATTCAGCGAAAAGGAAGAAAACTTCAGAAAAGAGATTCGGCAGTTCGTCAAGGAATATCTCCCCCCAGGGCACATCGGTTACAGATTTAGTGATGAACTGGACGATGAATCCTGGAAGTTTTCCATGTCGATCTCAAAAAAATAAAAAAAAAGGAAGTGGCTTACCATTTCATGGCCTAAGGAATATGGTGGTCTGGGAGCGCCACACTGGAAACGCGTTGTTTTTGAGGAAGAGGTCAGCTACTGGGGAATACCTGGTACAAGTATGGGCATCAGCGGGACCCGATGGGTAGGGCCCTCTTTGATCTTGTTTGGCACCGAGGAACAAAAAAACAAGTATCTACCTCCTATTGCATCAGGAATCCCCGACGGCGTATGGTGTACAGGCTATAGTGAGCCGGACGCCGGTACAGATCTGGCTGGGCTTCAAACTTTCGCGGTACAAGATGGAGATGAATATATTATAAACGGCCAGAAAGTTTGGACCAGTTGCGCACACAGAGCACGATGGTTATGGCTTGCCTGCAGAACTGACCAGAACGTGACAAAAAACCATCATGGGCTCAGCCTGATTATTGTTGACCTGAAAAGTAAAGGGCTGAACGTGAGTCCCATTAAAAACTTCGTTGGGGGCCATGTATTTAATGAAATTTTCCTCAACGATGTCAGGGTGCCGGTTTCAAATCTGGTGGGCCAGGAAAACAATGGCTGGGCCCATTTAATGACAGCTCTTTCCTTTGAAAGAGGTGTGGCTATTGGCACGACCGGGTCGTTGAGACGGGCTTTTGATGAGCTTGTTCAATATACAAAAAGAACAGGTCAGATAGATAATCCGGAGACGCGCCACAAGCTGGCTGAGGTGGCGATTGATATTGAGACAGCGAGATTACTGGCATATGAAGCAGCCTGGAAAACTGATAGAGGTAAAACAGTAATTTATGAGCCTTCCAGGGATAAAGCCTACTGTGATGTTGTGACTGAAAAGCTTAGCAGGATCGGTATGGATATTTTAGGCGCCTATTCTCAACTGGATGTGCACAGCAAAGATTCAAAGTGGACAAAATTGAAAGGCGTTTTTGAGCATATGTATTACTATTGTGTTGGCATGGCGATTGCCGGTGGCACCACAGATACTCAGAGAAACATTGTGGGGCAGTTCGGGCTTCAATTACCAAAGGCTTACTAGCATCAAAACTAAAGAAGCACCGGACGGCAGATCTTATAAGCGTTTCGCTCCTTTCCCTTAAGGACACGGCATCGAGTATTTTTACTTTAACACCATAAAAACGGAAATACGAATAAAAAGCGTATTGATGGATACCAGCGTGGTGAATTTTCTAAGAGTTGGGGGACAAGCAATACAATCAAGGTGAAATAAGATCCGATATGGCCGAGACCAATATAAAGAATTTAAGTGAAAAACTCAGTCGTACTCGTGAATCAATGGGGCTTACACTGCAGGAATTTGCCGACATTGCCAACGTTGTTCCGAGTACAATTCAGAAAATCGAGACAGGAGCAATGACGCCGTCAATTGCCGTGATGATGAAAATAGCGCGAGGGCTTAACAAGAAGATCGGTTTTCCCCTTGAAGAAGCAATGCCGAGGAAAAAAGTAAATCTGCTCCGCAAAAGTGATCGATTATCGGTCGGAAAACGTGAAGATCATATTTTCATACAGAAACTCACCGCTGAACTTGTCAACCCGGAAATGGATGGGTTCATCATCATCATGCCGACCGGAACCTACAGCGGAGAAGATCCGCTTCATCATCACGGAGAGGAGTTAGCTTATTGCATACGCGGAAATGTGACCTTCACCGTGGACGGCGAACATTACACGCTGGGACCTGGTGATTGTTTGCATTTTAAATCCAAACTGCCACACTTTTATAAAAATTCCGGGCGTTCACTGGCCGAATTATTTATTATCTGTTCGGTCCCGGCACTCCCTGAAAGATTGCCTTTTTTAAATGTGTCCGTTCAAAATAAGGACAAAACAGACATATAAGCAAAAGAAAACAAAGGGGTCATGTCTTGAAAGTTGAATAATTTGCGGGTGTGTGCTATATGCCTTGTAACAGACATATTTTTTTGAGGGGGCATATGGCACGACAGTTAAGGATTAATTATCCCGGCGCTTTTTATCACGTCACATCTCGCGGTAATGAACAAAAGGCAGTTTTCAAGAGTAAAAGGGACAGAGAAAAGT
>JAFDJC010000128.1 GCA_019307665.1 Deltaproteobacteria bacterium
TTATTAACGATCTTATACTTGCAGAATTAGTCCCATTTTTAAAAGTTCGCAATCAACGAAAAATTATTAAATTACTGTATAATATTAAAAAGTTAAGGATGTCTATTGATTGGGATCAAATTATTGAGTTTCAATTCAAATGTTTGAAAAAAGGTTTAAATGGAATCGGTATTCCTGATCTAATACTTGCTCAAAACACAAAACAAAATCGCTGTGAAATTTACTCACTTGATAACCATTTTAAACTTATGAAAGATATTCTTAATTTCCAGTTGCTTGTTTAAAAATAAGGTACATAATGAAGCATATTGAATGGAGTGATTTTCAAAAAGTAGACATAAGGGTTGGAACCGTCATTGAAGCAGATGATTTTCCGGAGGCCAAAAAACCCGCTTTTAAACTGAAAGTCGACTTTGGTGAGGAAATCGGCATCAGAAAAGCAAGTGCACAAATTACCGACCTTTACACAAAAGAAAGCTTGTTGGGTAAGCGTGTAATAGCAGTTATAAATTTTTTACCCAAACAAATCGGCCCGATTATGTCTGAGTGCCTGATCACGGGATTTCATAGAGAGGATGGGGCGATTGTCCTGGCGGTACCTGACGATGAAGTGCCAAATGGCGCATGTCTTTCCTGACTCGCGTAGTGATCGAATAGAGCTTCTAGTCAAAATACAGGTGAAGATTGTTTTGAAACCAGCTGCAATATCTTTTTCATAACCGGTTTGGTGGATTTGCCGGGTGTGTTCATCATGATGACGTAGTAAAAAAGGCTGCCGTCACTTTGTTCTATATATCCGGCACGCGTACTGATGCCATCTAAAGTTCCTGTTTTATAAAAAACCGTTCCTTCTCTGCGCATGAGATAACGGTAAGGTTCAAATGCTTCAAGAACTTTAATAAATGTCTTCGCCGACATTCGGTTTTGCCTTGAAATACCGGAACCTTCTTTTAAATCCAGGTCATGGTCTTTTATTTTTAGAACACAATCAGCGTATTTTCGTGCTGCCTTGAGGCCCTTTTCCAGGGTTCCGGGTGGACCGAACATTTCAGCGCCGGCGGTGACAAGCATCTGGCCTGCGATGAAATTATTTGAATAAAGAAGAAGTCTGGTGATTAAATCTTCCATCGGAATGTTTGACAAATAGCGTAACACCAACTTGTCTTCTGTTTCCGACACCCGCCCGCGCCTGATTCTGCCGGTTGAATTAATACCTTTACTTTTTAAAAACCAGCGTATCAAATGCCCTGCGTAAAGTGCTATTTCATCATTATCCCTGGAAAGTATTATTCTTCCTTTACCAAGAGATGAAGCAGCTATGCGGGGAAGAATAAAAGGCAAAAGCGGAGTTTGCGGTTCGGCGCTGATATAGCCTCCGTTATGTGAACGCCTGAAATTGACGGTATTGAAATTTACCGATAGCGCATTGTTCGGGGCATCATAGGGTTCTATGGAATAGCCGGATGTGCCCGGAATAATGATCGGATTCATAAAAAATGAATCATCAATGAGTATGTCGTTAAAGCTGTCAATTCGCCTTGCCAGAAGATCTGCTATGTCGGCGAGGGCTTCAGATGTCAGAAGAGGATCGCCAAAGCCCTTTATTTTAAGGTGATGATCTTTATCAAGATAAAATTCGGTTTTAAACCTGTAGTCACGTCCAAGCGTATGAATGGACACCAGTGATGTAAAGATTTTAAGAATAGATGCGGGAACCAGTTTTATATCGGCATTTTCAGAATAAAGTGTTTTGCCGTTGGAAAAGGTAACCAGAACAGCATCGGTGTCGTCTAACATTGCGCTGATATCGTTTTGAGTATTCGCTGCCATTGATATACAGCAAAAGAAAACCATGAGAAGTGAAAAGAAAAGGAGAATTGGTAATGAGAGTTTTAGTTTCATTGAGACATCATTTGCTTTCAACAATCAATGTCACCGGACCGTCATTCACAAGTGATACATCCATCATCGCTCGAAATTGACCGGTCTGGACACTGATTCCTTTCAGGCTTACTTTTTCAACAAAGTGGCGATAGAGATTGTCAGCCTTTTCCGGGCCTGCGGCGCTGACGAAAGAGGGCCTGCGTCCTTTACGACAGTCTCCCAGAAGCGTAAATTGAGAAACAACAAGCATTTCTCCTTTGATATCAAGCAGGGAAAGGTTCATTTTGTTGTTTTCATCCTGAAAGATCCTCAGGTTGGTAATTTTATCAGCAAGGTAGTCGGCATCTTTGGTGTTGTCTTCCCTGGCAATCCCCAGAAGAACCATTAATCCGGGTCCGATTTTACCGATGACGTTATTGTCGACGACAACACGGCTATTTTTAACTCTCTGTATGACAGCTCGCATTCTGGTTTCCGTATCAAAAACAGCATATCTGTTCAATCGATTGTTTTAGGCGATCGCTCTATGCAATTGCTTTAGCTTGCTATGTTATTCCAAATTTTGATAAAACTCAAACTCTAACCGCCATGGCGTTTGAAACAATGCCGAACATTAGTGTTAAAAGATCAAAGGCAGATATCTTTTGAGTTGGGTTCCTTAATAAAGAAATAATATGCACAGCTTTTTCTTCATTCAGTTTTAGCTTTGAAAGTTCATGAAGCATTTCCACAGCGTTTCTATTCACTGTCCTTTCGGACTCAGGATTTTTATTCCTGTTTTCCCATTTTAATTTCAGTTTTGCAATCTGTTGGTGACTGGCTAATTTGAGCTGAGCCAGTTGCTCTTTGTCTTTGAATTGTGTCTGGTTTTCAATTAATTGTTTTATTGCCAAGGCGATAAGCTCCATATTTTTTCGGGCTTCATCATGCAGCATACTTATAACATTTTCCGGAATTATGGGAACAATGGTTTTGAGCTTTATAATATTTTTTTCCAGCTTGTTTTCGAATTCTAGAGATGCATTTAGCCAGAAGGATTGGTTGAGATTCGCTATAATGCCTGGTAGGGGTTTTTTTGCAGCCATCGTTTTTTGAATTTTTATTTTTACAGCAATCAGATTTTTTGCTGTCTGTTCAAAAAGAATATCACCGGTTATAACTTTATAAATCATCGCGATGGTTGCATACCAATCTTGTAAATGAAGAACGCGGGGAAGATCGGAAAATAATTGAATGATCAAATCATTTTGAAACAATTGAGAGGGTGTTGCATAAAAAGGTGTTCCGCCAAGTTTTGGTTGGCTTATTTGATGATCATTATTTGTGTCTATATCTACAGCGGTTTCAACGTCAATCAGGCCGATATTAAACTGATCCGGTGAAGTTAAAAACTGCGGATATGCGGACTGCTCCCCGGCAACAAGTAGGTTGTCGGGCTTAAGATCGCGCATGGCGACACTCTTTTTGGCCAGCCAAGTCAATAATTCAAGAAGGTTTGAAGAGATGCTGGAAATTTGTGATTTGTTACGCATAAATGCTTTAGCGGCAATCTGGTTTTTTACTATTTCACGGTATTTTTCTGCCACTTTGGAATAGCGATCAAGTATATTTTCTGAAAGTTTGTTAATACGGTCAAAAGGATGGATGTCAGTTGTTGCCCTTTGTTGGGTTATCTCCTCACCCGAAAGGCGGGTTAAAAACCATTCCCTGATTTTGTATTGATGTACCTCGGTCGGGTTGTCAGATTCTGCCAGGAGTTTTTTTATGGCCTGTTCATATTCGGTATATATGTTCTGAAGTTTCCGGCATAACTGCTCGTTCTCCTGGCCGTATCTACCTGTAAACTCTTGTTCACGCCAGATAATTTCATGGTTTTTTGATATTTCATCTGTGAATCTGTTTTTTAATTCATGTATGTTGTCAATAATGTGGCCTAGAAAGAAGTATTTAGATAGATCCATAAAATAAACCAATGTATTGTCTATTTTTAAGTGGCTTTGTTTTTCAGCGTGGTTTGTCAGCCATCTGGTGTATCTTTCCTCTCTCTTATTTAAGGTAAGCTCAGCTTCGTCATGAAATCGATGAATGATTTTCATGATGACCGAAATTTTTGGAATAATACATTCCCTGGGCGCGAGTTTGTCTACGATTTGCCTTTCTTTTCTTATATTTTCAATGTAGGTCTGAAAATTATTCAGCGGTGTTGGAGGAATTTTTACCACCATATGGACATCATAAATAACATAAAAGCATTTGCTTTTACTGCCGCTCTCCTCTCCGATTGCCCCGATCGTCATACGTCTTGAGCGCCATTCGTTTTCCAGCCTGACTTTCAGTTCATAAATCATTCCTGAACCGGAGGGTTGTGAATCTGCGGGAACAAATTTAACGGGAGCATTATCAGGAGCATCTATTTGAATTCTGTAAAGGTCGAGAAAAAACAGAACGATTCTGTCCTGATCAGAGAGGTTTTTTGTTTTGAATCGGGTAGAGACGGTTAGTGCCGGTTCTTCGGACGTTTCTTCATCCGATGCTTTATCAGAAACTTTTGCTTTAGTCTTGATAAGTGGTCTGAGTATCTTAATTAATACAGCGATGATCAGTATAAAGAGTATCCATGGAATGAGGGTAATCAGGCCGGATATTAAACTGTCGGTGATAGTTTTTATGCCAATGCCGTCTGATTTAAAAATATTATTTAGTTTGGATTGTATTTTAACGATTATGGATTTTGCAATATAGCTTCCCTGCTTGCTCTGCCGAGCATCTCCTTTTCCAATATATTCTACATCGTTCTCTGCGAGGATGCTAACATTCCAATTCTTTTGATAATAGACGAGTTGCCTTTTGGTCCAGGTGCTATCAGCATCAATGATAATGCCGTTTTTAAGATATATGATGTCTTTTTCAATGATCCAGTCATGGTTCCAGCAGAAGATGCCGGCTAATATCAGTATGACTGTAAAAAAGAGTATGAATATTTTTTTACTCATGTTCAAATGCGTATATATTTTTAAGCTTTTAAAATTAGACTTTAAACGATACTATATATTAATAAATGATTTCTCAAGTATCTATTTCGGTTACGGCAAATAATACGTTAATATATTAAATACATTATGTTGCATGGAGGATGTGTTGATTTTAAAGAATAAGAATGGTCTGTCTTTTTATCAATTCCCGAACTTTAGCCGATTCAGAGAGATAATTCATGGTGTATTTACCAGGGAATCAGGCTTTAGCAAGCCGCCATTTAACTGTCTCAACATTGGCCTGAATGTAGGAGATGATGTAAAAAACGTGCATAAAAACAGGCGTGTAATTTTGGAATGCATGGACGGTTTACAGCCTGTTTTTTTAAAACAGGTACATGGAACGGCTGTTATTAAAATTGATGAACAAAGCATAGCAAGTGGCGGATTGCCCGGCAGGTATTTGGAAGGTGATGCAATGGTTACAAGCTTGCCCGGAATAATGCCTGTTATTCAAGTAGCCGATTGTCAGCCTGTTTTTCTTTTTGATCCAACCGGGAAAGTTGTCGCAAATATCCATTCAGGTTGGCAAGGCAGCATAAAGAATATCATTGGCCACACAATCAACTGCATGTCAGTTGATTTCGACAGCAGACCTTCTGATATTATTGCAGGAGTAGGACCATCACTGGGCCCATGCTGTGCAGAATTCAGGAACTATCGCACAGAAATTCCCAAACAATTCTGGAAATACGAAATCGGCAATCGCTATTTCGACTTTTGGTCGATAAGTCGTGACCAGCTGATTGCGGCCGGTGTTTTGCCTGAAAATATTTCCATCAGTGGAATCTGTACCTTCTGCAGCAGCGATTTGTTTTTTTCCTATAGAAAAGAAGTGACAACCGGAAGGTTTGCTGCAGTTATCGGAATGGCGTGATGTAGGTAAAATAATAACAATGTTGCTGATCTGTTTGCAGGAACAGATATATTATTGTATGGTTTAGAAAAATTGGTGGCGACAGCCATGTTTATTTTTTATAGAAAATAGAGGCCCGATGATTCAGCAGACTGCAAAAGTTTTATGGAATAAAAAAGTCGGTCCTTCCTGCTACAGGCTTGGTCTTGAGACAGGGAGAGGCTATTTAGATGCAAAACCCGGGCAGTTTATCACGGTTAAAACAGAGGATGGATTCGATCCTCTGCTCAGGCGTCCTTTTTCAATTCACAGGTTGATTGCCGAAAACGATAAAGCCTTTCAAGGAATAGAGGTTTTGTTTAAAGTAGTCGGCAGATCCACAATGCAATTTTCAAAATTGAAGCCAGGGGATTCACTCAGCATTCTCGGGCCTCTTGGCCAAGGTTTTTCAATACAGGAATCCCATAGAGAAATAATTATGGTCGCAGGCGGCATCGGCATAGCACCGCTTTTGTTTCTTGCGGAAGTTTTAGCGGAAAAGGGGATGGATGCTTCGGGTTGTAAGGTTTTAATAGGAGGGGGGACAAAGCAGGACCTGTTGTGTATTGATGATTTTAAGACGCTTAACATTGATACGCATATATCAACGGATGATGGGTCTTGCGGACATAAAGGGTTGATTACCGATCTGCTTGAGGCGGCAATAGAAGAAAATAAACCTGATATAATTTTTGCCTGCGGCCCGCATTTGATGCTGAAAGCTGTTGCCGGAATTGCGAACAGCCGGAGCATAAGATGCCAGATATCCCTTGAGACGATCATGGTGTGCGGTATCGGCGCATGTCTTGGCTGTGCGGTGAGGGTCAAAGATGATTCAGGTAAATACGGTCATGTGTGCGTTGACGGACCGGTATTTGATTCAAGGAATATTTTAATTGACTAAAAGGTATCTGTTATGATAGAAGCAACAATTTAAATTGTTGGAAGGGATTTTCAAGGAGCTTAGGCGTCTTTATCTGATGAAAAGGGAAACCAGACGTTCGATACGGGAACTTGCCTATTACAGCAGCCTTGGATTTTCAGTGGCGCTTTCAATTTTCATCGGTCTTTTTGCCGGTGTGTATCTTGACGGAAAGTTTGATACAAAACCATTGCTGACACTCATCGGGCTCGGGCTTGGGATTGCAGCCGGGTTTAAAAATATTGCACTTGCTGTTAAAAAGAGTCGGAAGTTATAGGGATTAGTGTATTTAGAAAAGTGAATATTCAACAGCGCATTTTAAAATTTATAACAAGAACAAACTGGATATTGTTTTTTACTGTAAGTGTTCTGGGGTTCATACTGGCGACTCCTGATTTTGCAAAGGGGATTGTATTCGGTGGACTTCTTGTCACCGTAAATTTCCATCTGCTCTCAAGAACGCTGAAAAAATCACTTACGCCCCCGTATTTATCTTCCCATACGTCAATAATTACAAAATATTATATTCGTTTTATCGCAAGTGGAATTATTTTATTTTTGCTTATTGCCGGGCATTACGTAGATCCGCTTGGTCTGTTTGTAGGGCTTTCGATTGTGGTGGCCAGTATTGTTTTAGCGACCATGAGTGAGCTAACTAAAATTATTTTTAAGGAGGCTGTCTAAGGTGGAACATCCGTATCTGTTTTTTGTAAAGCTTTTTGAACTGTTGGGTCTGGGACATTTCGCACATTCATATCCCCACGTGGTCTATTCATGGGTTGTTATTGCCCTGCTTCTTTTGGCAGGTTCAATAGCTGCAAAGAATATCACTTTGATCCCTACAAAAATGCAAAACTTTTTTGAAATCGTTATATCAGGAATTGAAGAGTTTATGGTCGATACAACCGGAGAGGAAGGCAGGTGGCTTTTCCCGCTTGCGGCAACGGTATTTATCTATGTGTTTATCAGTAACCTTATCGGACTTGTTCCGGGGTTTTTTCCGCCGACAGCCGATCTCAACACGACAGCATCATGTGCCCTGGTTGTTGTAATATTTACCCATGTAATCGGTGTGAAATATCATGGCGTAAAATATATTAAACACTTTATGGGCCCTGTATGGTGGATGAGTCCCTTAATCTTTGTTATTGAGGTGATCGGCCATCTTGCAAGAATTTTGTCTCTTTCATTCAGGCTGTTCGGAAACATGATGGGCCATGAAATAGTTTTAAGCATACTATTCGGCCTGGCGGGGGCATTTTTTGCACCTCTGCCGATTATGGCTCTCGGTATATTTGTGTCATTTGTACAGGGGTTTGTTTTTTTTCTTTTATCAATCATTTACTTTTCAGGTGCAATGGAACACGCTCATTAGTGAATAACTGTTAATACAGTATAAATATTTTTAATGTGTAGGGAAGAAGCCTAATATCAATCAATATTCAAGGAGGTTTTTTAAATGGAAGCTGAAGCTCTAAAGTATTTTATCGCTTGTGTAACAGCAGCTGGTTTTGGGATTGCGATTGCAGCATTTGGATGTGGTATCGCCCAGGGTCTTGGCCTTAAGGCCGCAGTCGAAGGTATTGCAAGAAATCCCGAGTCTTCAGGTAAAGTAACGGTTACAATGCTGATCGGTCTTGCAATGATCGAGTCACTTTGTATTTACGCACTCGTCGTTGCATTAATTCTGATCTATGCTGCGCCAATGTCAGCAACAGTTACTGCATTGCTAGGTCAATAATAAACGACAGCAGTTCAGATTTATCAAAAAGCAGGGTAATGCCGAGGCATTATCCTGTTTTTTTTGGTAGAGTCGGAACAGCAACAAACCTATCAGTTTCCGGATCATATTTGGCTGGACTGTTGTTAATAAATTTGTGAATCATATCATCGCAAGGATTTTCAAGCAGTCTGAACAAGAGAGGCTGGAAGATATCATATGTATTGGAATCAGATTGTTTCAGTGT
>JAFDJC010000129.1 GCA_019307665.1 Deltaproteobacteria bacterium
TAAAATTATTCAGTGTGGGGGAATTTTATTTGGAAAAAGTTAGGGAGACCTAACATAATTAAATGGTCAAAACAAATTAAGAAAATTAACTAACACGTTAAAATTTTTCACTCAGAAAGGAGAACACTGTGAATAATTACTATTTAAAAACAATCATAAAAACGGGTGTTTTAGCGATATCAATCTTTTTCACCTCTTTTTCCAATGGGGCGGTCCTGGGGGCTGCTTCTCCTGAGGGATCTGCAGAAGGGAAAATTGAAGCACTGAAAAAAACTGTGGAACAGATCCTGGTAGAGATTGAAAACCTCAAACAGCAGCAAATAAAAGAACAAAACAACAGAACGGAACAAGAAGAAACAATTTCAAAGCTGTCCCGCCAAGTTGAGACTGTCCGGCAGACCGAAGTTTCAAAAAGAGACCATGTATTCAACAAATTCCATTTTGGTGGATACGGCGAGATGCATGCCAACATCAACCTGGACAACGATAAAGACCTGTTTGATCTCCACAGAATCGTATTCTATGCTGGTTACGACTTTTCAGACTGGATCAAACTCAATTCGGAAATTGAAATCGAACATGGATTTGTCTCCGACGACAGCGGAGGAGAAGTGGTCATCGAGCAGGCAGCAATTGATTTTATGATAAACGATGCTATTAATATTCGGGCAGGCAGGATTTTAACACCCCTTGGCATTATTAATCAAAAGCATGAACCACCTTCATTTAACGGCGTGGAACGTCCTTCATTTGCCAAATATATTATTCCCTCAACTTGGTCATCTGACGGCATCGGCATTTTTGGCAGTATCACACCAACAATTTCTTATGAGGCTTATGTTGTAGGTGGTCTTGATGGATCCGAATTTAATGCAAAGGACGGTATCCGAAAAGGTAGAATCAAAGAAAGGCCCGGTTTACACGAGCCTGCAGTCACAGCAAGATTGGATATACACCCATTTTTAGAGTATCTGATGCAAAACAATCAACTGCTGCGGCTTGGGTATTCAGCTTATTTTGGGGGGCTTGACAATGGAAATAATGGGAAAAACCCAGGTGTTGATGGAGATATCCGGATTTATGCCGCTGATTTTGAATACACAATCCAGGGGTTATTGGATTTTCGCGGTGAAACGGCCTACGAAAAAATCAACATGGCAAGAACTATTGGGAATCAAACAGCAAAAGATATTTTTGGTTGGTATTTGGAGACCGGGTGGCATTTCTGGCCGGAGAGTTTCAAACAGAACAAACTGGAAAAATCCGATGCTGTCCTTTTTATCAGATATGATGACTACGACACTCAATACGATATGCCGACGGGAGTAGACAGGAATCCTGAAGGGGACAGAACAGACTGGACTGTTGGCATTAATTTTTATCCGGTGCCCAATTTTGTCGCCAAAATGGACTATCAGATCCGCGAAGATGGCACAGGCGCTGATGAGTCACTTCTGAATCTTGGTTTGGGTTGGCAGTTCTAATAACGAATTCCTCAAATAAAATACAAGGAAATTTTATGAAAGGCTTAATCTTTAGTTTTGCTGTTGCCTCTGCACTCCTTGCATTTTCAGCCTGCGTTGCCAATACCCACCGGACCTATCCGGTGGGTTCCGGCGACAATGCGCAGATGTCAGGTGAAAATTTATCGAAAAATGGAAGAGAGCTAGCGGTGAAACAATGCGGCAATTGCCACCGATTTTACTTTCCCCGGGAATATGATGCTGAATCTTGGGAAATTATCCTGAAGCAAAAATCCAAAAGATTATATTTAAAGGAGGCTCAAACAATTGCTTTGATGTATTATTTTAAATCGGAAAGCAAAGGACAGTAGCGACTTTTCGGGTAAAGAGCAATTTAAGACAAGCCCCAACATATGGTATAGCCGCCCTATTTTGATATTAGCCTATTATTCTGCACATTGCTTGCCATATGCCACCTGCCAAAAACATGAAAATTTGCATGAATTTCAATTAAAAATCAATAAACCGCACTTTGACACTTGGATACAATATATGGGCATAAAAATCGTATCGATTTTTATTCGTAGTCCGAGGAATGGCTTCATAAACCGACAATAGTGCGGTTTCATTGTGCGGTGTGCACTATCGACTCGTTTCAGGTAAAGTGTGCCGCTTTGACCGATCACAATATCTGGACATGAAAAAATCGGAAATTTTACCTCTTTTCCCGAGCACTTCGGCTATGAAAAGGGTATAGTGCAAAATTTAAAATCTTGAGAAAAGTCGATTATAGTCCACTCCTTTTCTCAATTATGACGCCCCCAGATGTAGTGGTTGGTGAGGAAGAGAAAAACTCAAGATACTTGTGTAAACCAAATGCTTTTTCCACCCACGGAATGTGGCAATATCTCCAACATATTCCACTATCGGACAAAACTGAGATGTCTGCTAAAACCACAGGTGAAGCCAATCTTTTGATAAGAGGAGGTCAAACGTCAGACTTTTCAAAGGTATTTAAGATGGATGATACTTGCACCTTTTAAAAGGATATCTGGTACTCTGATTGATCAATCCAGCATCCCATGTTGTGCCAACCCTATCTTTTATGATTAAGGGTTTTCAATTTTATCATTGTCCGAGGTAAACTCTGGTTTTGCGTGCCGGAAAATATCTGGATTGTGCTGGAACGGGAACTACCGCTCTTCATGAGGTTGTTTTTTTCTCTTTTTGTTCGTTGTCTTTTCTTCTTCATCGATTTTTATTGGGGCACGTGGCAGCCCCAAACGTCATCACCGAAACCCCGTCGCCGACAATATATAACGAACCGGCGTCAAAGGATGCACTTGACAATGATGTGCTGCGCATCTAATGTTCGGAAAGTATTTAAAGCGCATTGATCAGCCGGCAATAATAAACCCAAATAAAGGACGAAAAATGGAATTAAATGTTGATAAAACAAAATGTAAAAAAGACGGCATCTGTGTCGAATCATGCCCCAATAAAGTCATCGGATTATCGGATGGAAACGGCTTCCCCCGGATTATCCCGGGGCTTGAGATGTTGTGTATATCCTGCGGCCACTGCGTTGCGGTGTGTCCCCATGGAGCTATGAATCATCCAAATGTTCCGGTTGAGGATTGTCCCCCCATAGAAAAGGAACTTGTCATCAACGAGGAACAGGCCGCCCAGTTCCTGCGGGCCCGTCGTTCCATCCGTGTTTATAAAGATACGCCCGTTGATAAGGAAACGATTCAAAAGCTTATTGAACTCGCCTGTCATGCCCCCACCGGGGGAAACTCCCAGCTTGTCAGTTGGATTGCGGTTACAGGCAAGGATAAAGTCCATAGGTTATCGGAGTTGACCATTGAATGGATGCGTAGCAAATTGGAAGAAAGCCCATATCGTTTCATATACCCTCCAGAATTTTTAAAAATGAGTATTTCATATTGGGAAGGCGGAGAAGATCCGGTTTTACGAAAAGCCCCAGCGCTTGTGGTCGCAAAGGCCCCCGAGATGGTGGCCACCGATCCGACCCTGGCACTTTCTTATTTTGAACTGGCCGCCACATCCATGGGACTCGGTACCTGCTGGGCAGGGCAGCTAAAAGCGGCCCTGCTTGAATATCAGCCCGTCAGAGAGGCGATGAAATTAAAAGACGATAATTCTATCTTCTATTATCCCATGATGCTGGGATATCCGAAATTTGAATACCACTTGCTACCCAAACGCAAACCGGCAAAAATCAAATGGATATAGACTTATAACCTAACGGCTGTGTTTGGCAATATTTAAAGCTATCAAAAAAGGTGGCGAATATTATTTATTCGGCAATTACATCTGATGACCAAAAGGATATTAATAGCATTCTTTTTGTGTTTTCAATGGTTGTTTTTTGGCGAGGATAAATCGACTCTCTGTTTCAGTATCGCTACTTTAGGTTTCACCATAATATAGGGTTGGCTTTAAAGATAAGGTTTCATTGCCCGGTAGAATTTTTTCGCCATCAGGGTGTATCCCATGTCATTGGGATGAATAGAATCGCTCATCAGGCTTTTATCGCCGATAATGCCATCGAATATGTTAGGGATCAACAGGGCCTGTGTTTCCTTGCATACCTTCTGATACATTTCTCCGAAGCCGCGCCCCCAGAAAGGGATGCTGATTCCGCCGACGATCACCAGCGCGCCCCGGTCTTGAATCGAAACGATGATGTTTTTTAAGTTTTGATAAGCGTTTTCTTTCGATATCCTATTCTTCAGGTCATTGCCGCCCAGAGTGATCAAAACAATACGGGGCGATTGGGTCAGGACATCCTCCTCCAGCCTGGCCATTGCCATTGCGGTCGTATCTCCCGGATCGCCGGCATTGATGATCGGCTTTGAAATCATGCGGGATAGCTGGGAAGGGTAGTCCATATTTTCAGTGGCGCCGGTGCCGAAGGTCAGGCTGTCACCAAAGCAGATGATGTTTTCACCAGTGGGAGTTGAATTTCGAACGGCCGACGGGGAAAAGAAAAGTTTGTAACCTACCAGTAAAACTATAACGACCAGGATGGGAATGATGATTTTCCTCATATTTTTCATTGATAACTCCAGAGATTCCTCTACATAGTCGGCGGGTGTTGCGCTTTTGAAAAGTCACCTGAATTATAATAAACAAAACTTTGAGTTAAAGGAAATAGGGAAATTAGTCTGGCGGAGTATTCATAGAAATTTAAGACCCTTTTCAATATGCATTTGGGCAGCAGGTAGGCGGGAAATGCGTCTAAGCCCTTTATTGCGTATGGAATCTTTGACGAATTTCCTCTTTCTCCCGCGGGGACAGGCTGTCCCAATTATCGAGCTTCTTCTGGATCCCCTGGCGCTCCTGAGGCGAAAGTTTTTGCAATTGATCAAACCGTTTCTTGTAAAGCTTACGGCTTTCGGGAGGAAGCTTCTTCAATTGATCCATTCTATGGCGCAAAACATTCTGCTTTTCCGGAGGCAGCGACTTCCACTTCTTGATTTTCTTCTTAAGTCCGGCCTTTTCATCAGGGGACAGGTTTTCGTTACTTTTCCCTTTTTGCACCAGAACATTGCCGCGGTGCCGCCCCTTGTGAGCCTTCTCTTCGATGTATGCCTGACCCTGGAACGTCCCTTTCTTTCCATTATGCCCCTTAGATTTGCCCAAGGCTGGGGGGGAAAAACAGAATACCAACACTGTTCCAAGAATGATTGCTTTGCCCCACCTATTTAAAAAATCAGACATCCTATACATATGCTCCACCATAATTGATTTTACTCTCTCTTTGTATTGAGGTGTTGTTATCCCTCTTTTTGTCCAGGAGTTTAACCAGCTTTTCCAGCACCTCCATTTCCTGCAATATGTCCAGGTTTATAATAACGTCCAAATCCTCTGAAATGATCTGTTCTTCTAAAGCGAGATCCGAGATCATTTGAACGGCGGCAGGCTTTTTGAATTCCTTCAGGCTGAACCAGCTCAATGCCACGATTAGCAGACAAGCCGTTGCAAAGGCGGGGATTAGCCAGTTGGACGTGCCAAAAAGGTTTTTTCTCCACCATATATCTTCACGCTCATTGTTCATTTTTCGCTTAATGGAACTGGCGATTGCCTGGGCTCTCTCATGCGAAAGCTCCGAAGAAGGCACGGCTTCTTTCACTGATTGAATCATGCCAAGGAGCTGTTTTCTCTCCTCCCGGCAAGCCTCGCACGCCTCAAGGTGCCTCTCCCAGCTCGGGCGCTCATTGGGGTCCAATTCGTCGTATACATCCAGCCACAGAGTTTCTTTGTAATCAGGACATGGTTCCATTTCTTGTTCCTTCATGGTATTGTCCATTGTTTCAAGGTTTTTCGCATAAAATGCGTTGCTCGGAAAAGGTGGCTTTTAACAGTTCCCTCAGCCGATCCCATCACATCAGCAATTTCGCGTATGCTCATTCCACTTAGCACCTTAAGTTGAAAGGCGATCCGCTGCTTATCAGGGAGCGACACCAGGGCTTTTTGAACATCCCGGGTCAGTTGTTTGCCGCTCAGAATTGTCATGGGATTTGAAGTTTCTGCCACATCCGGCGGCTCCTCCAAAACGAATTCTGGGCGGTCCCCCTTCTGCGCCCCCCATCGCCAGAAAGAAAAGATCCGTTCCCGCATCCGGCGACGCCTTATTCCATCCAAACAGGTATTCACAACGATGCGGTAAAACCAGGTATAGAACGAGGACTTTTTTCGGAATTTTTTTATATTTATAAATGCTCTTAAAAAAGCCTCCTGGGTATAGTCCTGCGCTTCTTCGCTGTCTCCGGAGCACATATTGTAAGCGATTGCATATGCCTTTTGCTGGTAGCGGCCCAACAGTTCCTCTATAGCCCTTTGATCTCCTTCCTGTGCCCGAGTAACCAGTTCCTCATCTTTTAAAACCATTGGGAATCCTTCTCCAGGGGTATCACTTCCCTACTCCTCTTGATGTACCGCCTTAGCCACTTTTTACAATACAGCGCGCATGAAACCATGAGATATCCACCGCTAACTCATTTCACTCAATCAAAGATCACAGTGATTATACAATGTTACATTTGCCATTGACAAGTATTTCTCACTTTTTGTCAAGGGCGGCAGAGATATGCAAAAAGAATTACCCTACATGTCAGAGTGGCTTTTTCGACTCCAGCCCCTGGCAGAACCATGGCGGCAGAGGGGGATTTTGGCTCCGGCTGAGAAGCCTCTCCCCTGATTTTTTTCTGTTCTGCGGCCTCGCTCCTGCATCTTCGGCTTTTCTGTTTGCCGCTGCTGTGACCTGTTCTGCTTCGCAATTCTTCTTTCGGTTCTTTCATTCACCGGGGGCCTTTGGCGTACATGCCGGATTTGTCGGTCAGGTGGTGCCGACCTTCTCTTCAACCCCTTTTGTACCTCTTTTTTTGGCGCTCTCTGATTTTCCCGTCTCACCAACAGGGGCTTCACAGGCTTAAGGGGTCTTTTTTTCTGTGCCTTTTTAACTTCATCCCTGCCCCGTCTTTGATCTTTCAGTTTTTCCTCTTGTTGTCTCACAGGTTTAGGTGGATTTTTGTTCTGTGACCTCTGTATTTCTCTTTGACCTTCCCTTCGATCTTCTGCGCGTACTTTTGCCTTTCTCTTGAGTCTCCTGTCCTCAAATTGTGATGTCGACAGTGACTTATTAACCTGTTTTATACGGCCTGTCCGGTCTTTATTTTTAGGCGATCTTGTCCAAATATTTCTTGAAGGCCTGCCCTGGCCGGTATTTGTGAGGTTCTGTCGAATCGTTTCAGCCTTACCGCCTGCCCTTAGCTTTCCAGCTAAATGATTCCGTTTAATTCTGTTAATGACCGAGGGTTGCGGCTTTTTCGCCACATGAGCATTGGTGAAATTGAACCTTTTCTTAGTTGTTCTATAATTCATCATGACCGCATTGTTGATAACCGGTGCCATACGGTACCTTTTTACAACAGTGGCATGAGGAATATTTCTGATCCTCACATTTCTATAGTGGCGGCCTCGGTAAAAGTGTTTTCGGTGAATTATCACGGCATGCCTGTGGTGCCTGTATCTGTTTATGTTAGGATAAAAATGAGCTCTATTGACATGCCCAACCGGAAATGAGCGCCGGCCCCAACGGTGGTGGCAGTAATAGCGCTCATACGGAGCCAATGGTATCCAGCCGGCATATACGCCGGAGTGTATCCAGGCCACCCTTCCAGGGTACCAGCCAAATCCTATGTGAAGGAGAGGGAGGCCTGCGTGAACCATCACGCGGGTTACGGGCGGAGCCCAGTACCAGTAACCGTGTGTTAATATCCAATTGCCGTAGTGGTGAGTTATGTAACCGAACGGCTCATAAGGAATCCAGACATTGTCCCCGCACCAGACGGTCCATCTACCCGCAGTAAATGGAGTCCATCCGGCGGTCACATAAACAGGACGCCAGAAATTATAATATGCCCCATCATAGGAAACTCTTTCCCATCTACCATGCTTTTCCAGGAGGTAGGCTTCATCATGCAGAGCGGGCGGCAGATACTGTGCCGATTTTCCCTTAGCCTCCATACGATCAGCCCACAGGATGTCTCTATTTATGTTCCACGCATCCCAGTCTTGATTTACTTGGCCCTCTGAAGCGGTCACCTGCCCGCTATCAGCAAAGATGGAAGATGAACCTGCAATTACTTCATATTCTGTATAGGCGGAATGGTGCACAAAATACACTGTTCCCTTGAGGGCAATGATTTCAACGGCATTCTCGCCTACATACAGGTCAAAGATGGTTTCCGCCGGAGCCGTAACATTTCCGAAGGGTGTTGTTGCTTTAATCACTGCATCTGAACTTTTGTTGTATAGTCGAGCTTTGCCCGAAGCCAGATCAATTTCTGTTGACTCGTCGTTAAGTACAATGATCTGGATCTGTGTATCGCCGTCTACCCTCGCCCATGTGTTGTTTGGCATTATAATTTCTGCTCTTCCATCAAAAGAGGAATATAATACATCATCGATGCCAAATGGCGCGTCTTTGACTGTGACAACCCAGTCTTCTTCTTCAGGTACATAGCGCAACAGCTGCCCCTCGATGTGCGAAATACGCCCCACCAGAACGGCCGGTTCTTCCTCCTGATCCTGTGAATCGACGTGCGCATACACAATACTGACCGGAATCATCACGAAGGCCATAATAGATAGTACCCAAAGAAATTGTCCTAATTTTTTCATTTAATATTATCCCCTTTGAG
>JAFDJC010000332.1 GCA_019307665.1 Deltaproteobacteria bacterium
GCTTTATTCGGGGAAACGAGTAGCAGAAAAGATATAGCCAATCCTGTAAGACCCAGAATTAAAATAAAAATTTCAAGTGCCTGAAAACCGATATCCTTGATAATTTCCACAGCAAGTACCCTTAACAAATACTAAAAAAGTTAATAACCTTCCCGAAAGAGCAAAAACCGTCATAAACTGTGGGCTATTTCAGTTCCCTATAACAAAACAGTTTTCAAATTACAATAACTTTTAAAAACGTGTGGCCGGCTATTTTAAATTTTCCATATTCAATTTATCAAAATTTTTAATGCAAAATTCGGGTTAATCATCTGAAGGGTCAAGCCAGTCGTATTCTTTCCAAAACGCATCGCGTCTATCTTTCCAATCGGAACCGAACTGCTTGTCAAAAAAAGTTTTGAGTTTTCCAAACCAGCTGCGATGCTTTTGATCGCCTGCCGCCTGCGATCTGAGTAAATCTGCAACATAGCTGGCGATCTCGGACATCTTTTCTTTCGGCACATAGGCCTTGGCGCCACCTTCAATCGATTTAACGAAATCATCAGCATTCAGGGCATGCGCCGTAAACATTAGGCTGGGAACACCTTTCTTATTTGTAATCTCTAAAAGATCATATCCACTAACACCCATAATATCCAGGATAGCAACATCGTAAGTGTTTTTATCTAGAAATTTTTGCGCGGTTTCAAAATCCGGAGCCGTATCAATCTGACACATATCGAGCAGTTCTACTATTGTTTCCAACACATCCGGTTCATCGTCCACAACCAAAAGCTTCTTTCCTTTCAAAATATCCACATCATTCATTTTTCAGCCTCCCTTCGATACAAACAATTTCTTAATAGACGCAGCCTCTCACAAGCAGTAAATTCTCTAAATAAAGAATATGGTTAAAATTCCAGGCAGCAAGCAACTATAGCTCAAAAACACTTTAACACTCAAAAGAGATTTTGAAACATACAAAGATAACGGCCGTCAGTCAAGTATATAGGGAATCATATTTAGATATATTTTATAAGTTCCATTTTTTTTAACTCAACAGCAACAACCCTGAACACATGCAATGGAGAATGTTCCTTTTCAATATTCTTGACTATTCAACCTTTTTTATATATTATTTTAATAATTACTATAACTTAATTAAGGCCGTTATATTTGATGATATAAAACCCTGCTTTTCGAATTCATAAATGGGGTTTTAGGTTATTTTACACTACTTTCCACGTTTATGCCGGCCGTGGTTAACATCAATCTAAGTATTCATTGAAAATATGATTCCAAATACTAAAGCTTGTTTTTTTGTCGCTATTTTCTCTACCTGTCTGATATTAAATCTGTTGTTACCATTTCTTCACCCCGGCACCAGTTCATTACATGATTTCGACATTTTTAAGAGTCCCTCCGCAAATTATTTGTTGTTGATACTTGTTTTTATGGTCATTGCTTTTGTGTTAAGCAATATTTTACATTATGCCTGCCAGCAATTGAAAAAAACCTTGTCCCATGCCCCTAAAATTGGAAACGCGCTGGTATCTCAGGGCCTCATAACTCCGGAGCAACTTAAAGAAGCCCTTTTAGAGCAGGAACTCAGATTGGGCGAAGTATTAACCAGAGCAGGTCGCATAACAAACCAACAAAAGGAACATGCGCTACAGTTTCAAAAAAGACAGTACAGAGAGTTCGGAGAAATACTTAAAGAACTGGGGTATGCCACCGGAAAAGATATTCAATGGGCGATGGATAAGATGAATAGAAAAGTTGGAAGTATCCTGAAAGAAAAAAGACTTGTTACAGATTACGATATAACCTGTGCATTATCTTTAAAAGATTACCAGATCGACACAGATGGAAAAATAATCACCAGAAAATAACGATACCGAATGGTAATTTTGCAACGTTTTTGTCTTGATTGGATGATGGCTGCTGGTTTGCCTTATAAGTTGAGAATGAAATTGGATATAAAAAAACATATTCATATAATTTTAAAGGAAATAGAAGCGTATCGTTCCCACAGCCTGTTTAATGAGGCTAAGATAAAATGCAAAGAGCTGGAAGATCTTATTCAGCAGAGCAGCCAGATCAAAAACAAACAAAAATTTTTAACTTCTGTAACAAATAAAATCCGAAACCTGGAAAAAAATTCTTTTCAGTTTGATAAGATGGGAGCCTCAGTTCAAATGTCCCCGGAGGAGAAGGCGCTTGTCAAAAAGCTGTTCTCTTCCCCCCAAAAAAAAGGATCCGATTCAGCCATTCTTGAAGGAGCCATCGCCTTACTTGTGTTCGGACAGTTTAAAGGCGCTTTGGAAGAATTTAACAAATTGTTAAATAATGATTCACTTCGTGTTTCGGCCGCCAAAAATATAATCAGATGCCATATAGGCCTTAATGATCTTGATAACACTGTCGTCCAGTATCAGAAATGGTTTGACAGTGGCCGGTTCACACCGGAGCAACTTGAAACCATTCGGCCCTTTCTTCAAGGTATTCTCGATAAAAGGGGAATTACCAAAAGTCTTCCCGAGACTGAATCAAAACCGGATGGCGGCGAACAAGAAATAAAAGAAGAAAAAGAAGAAAAGTTTATTGATATCCTGTCAGTTGTAATATCACTGGGCGACAAATCAAATGTTAAAAAAAATTTTGAGCTGGATGTCAGCTTCCAGCGAAATAATGTAATCAATGTTATCGTCCCGGGAGCCAATAAAGCCTTGGTTGATTATATGAAAGTCGGATCAGAGCTAAAGAATGTCCAATTCTTTTCGTACAATATCATTTTTATGGGTTCATGTTTTGTCTCCGATAAAAATCAAATCAACTTCGGGCCTAAAAAAGGGAACTATTCTGTAATCATGAAGATTTCAGACACATAGTTGTCATACAATTTCAGAAACGATCCCTCCCGCCCTTGAGCTAAACGCCACCTGTCTTCCAACCTTTTTCCCGGACGCAATTTTTCAACACCCTCCCCAAAAACAAAAAAAGGACTCAACACATTTTGTCGAGTCCTTCAAATTCATGGTGCAGGGGGCGGGAATCGAACC
>JAFDJC010000333.1 GCA_019307665.1 Deltaproteobacteria bacterium
GAAATTGGCATCAGCACGCACATTATTTTCAGAGGCCTCCCAGTTGGAACCAAAAAACCATTTGCCCTATTTATTTGGGGCTTCATGTTCAGGCGATACACCTGGTTTTTTGGAACAGGCTGTTAAAAGAAACCCACATTCCCTAAAGGCATGGATTCTGCTGGGGGAGGAATATGCAAAAAAGGGAAATATACAAGGATCGCTCAAGTGTTTTGAGTCTGCTGCAGAGATTTTCCCTGATTATGAAATCCCCTATATGAGGACCGCTTCATTATTGCAAAAGCTGGGGCATAAAGAGGAATCAATGTCCCTCTTTGATAAGTGTAAGGCACTGACCATGCATCTACATGGGGCATCATAAAGGTCAACACAATAATCACTGTGTATTCTCAAGGTAACAGTCTTTGAACTCAAGGTAACAGTCTTTGAAATAAAAAGTAAAATAAGAGGAGAAGATATTTGAAAGCAACCGAATCTCAATATCAGCAGGCGCTGCCTGAAGAATTTTCCGTCACTACGTTAGAGAAAAATTTAGCTGCTTTGTCTACCACCAACGAGAGTTTTTTTCAGCGTATATGCCTGCCGGTTGATGGATCCCACGTCCATTTTCTTAAGAACGGTGAAATTAGCTATCAGATAAACCAGACCCTTTTTCCTTTTGTCATGCACGAAGAAGAGCTGGATGGGACCTTGAAAGATGTAAAAGATTCTAAAAATATCCTGCTTTTCGGTATTGGGCTGGGGGAGCAGCTTGATGATCTGCTTAAAAGATGCAAAACGGCTAAAATCACAGCATGGGACCGAGACCCCTGGCTCATCCGCCTGTCGCTGATGAAGGCAGATTTTAGCTCCTATATAAGTTCCGGCAGACTGCAGCTTCATATGGGCGCTGATATTTTGGATATCCTTGATACCGCCAAAACTGCTTCAATTGTGCGTCATCCTCTTTTGCGATCAGTCTACAAAAATGAATGGAAATTGCTCCAAAACGGCGCTGATGCCAAGCGGGCCATGATCTGTTCAGGGGGTCTTTTTGTGGATGATGTGAGCAAGGCTTTGGAGGAATTTGGTTATACACCCTACACGTTAGACGTAAAAAGGTTGTCTGTTGAAGAAATATCGCTGGCTATCAGGCGCTTCAAACCTCTGGTGGCCTTTGCCGTCAATTATACAAACGGCCTCGCGGAACTGTTTGAAAGTCACGGCGTGGACCTGATTTGCTGGGAGGTAGATCCGGCCACTGACCACATTCAGCCCATCAGTTCGAATTCCGATCGGGCCTATGTCTTTACCTATCGCGAGGCCAATATCGAGGAATTTGTCAAAGCCGGCTTTAAAAAAGTAGAATACCTTCCCCTCGCCTCCGATACTGAAAAAAGGTCACCAGCACAACTTTCCGCTGAGGAACACGGCATCTATGACGCTAATATGTCTTTTGTTGGTTCGAGCATGACAGAAAACGCGATATCCCTTCGTAAAATCTTTCTTTCACAATACAAGGCTTATCGTGATGGTTCCGCGGATGCGGTGGAAGAGGGAAATCAACTTTTAGAAGAGATTTTATCCATACAGCGACAGGATTTTTCTATTTATGTAATCCCGGATCTTTTAGATAAAACTTTTTTTAATTTCATTAACTACCTTTTTGAGCTTCCCGGCGCATATGATCCATTCATCCTGGTTGGCGAGATTGCGGCCTCGGAAAAGCGCATCAATTACATAGCGAATCTGGGCAGCCTGGGCGTGAAGGTTTGGGGAGATGAAGGTTGGCGCAGTGCAGAACAATATGGAGTTAAGTATATGGGGAGTGCCGGCCACACGTTTGAGATCAACAAGATTTACAGCGCATCCAGCATCAACGTTGATATCAACAGATTGTATCAGATGGATATTATCCCGATGCGGATTTTTGATATCATGGCCTGCGGCGGGTTTGTACTGGCCGAACACAGCACAGAGCTAAACAACATCTTTGAGATAGGCAAGGAGGTCGAAACATACAGCACCTTTGATGAGCTTGCCTCAAAGGCGGCCTACTATCTGAATCACGAATCCGAGGCATTGGAAATCGCTGAACGTGGCAGGGATGAAGTGCGCAAAAACCACAGAATTTCGACCAGGGTAGAGCATATGCTAAAGGCCTGCGCAAAATAACATAAGCGTTCACAGTTAAAGAATGTTATCCGTTTACCGTTTTCCGACGTACAACGAACAACGTACAAAGATATGGAATTAGCGCTTCCAGGGTTAAGTTTTCTCACGTCATCGATCCCCCTTAAGTTTGATACAGACGGCTGTACCACCTCTTTTCAGCCCGCGACCGGCTCTGCTTCCGGTACAGAACATGTTCTGGTATTAACCAACATACAAGCCGGCATGTTCGGTTTAAGATCCATTAAAGGTGTTTTCCTCTTTGATACCATATCGGTTCCGGATAACATTACAGTCCCTGCAATCTACGACGGCCGGCAAGATCTTGGTGGAAAGCGTGTATTAATCCTGATGCTAAACGGCTGGGGTGATATGATCCACATCCAACCTGCCTTGCGAACCTTCTACGAAAAAGCTGTTTCTTCTGGAAGCCCACCCTGGATCACCCTCGGTTGCAATTGGATGCACAATTTCCCTTACCAGGGCGTTCCCTATATTCAAGATGTGTGCCCTAATATCATGACGCTGAAAGATTTAAGTGAATTTGATTTGCTTATAAATCTAATTCCAGTGAACCATCAAAGGTCTAGACATAAATCCATGAAGGACCTGTGTTTTGAAGTTATGAAACTCAACGGCGAAAACCAGGATACCTTTCTGCCGTCAATTGGTCCCAACACCGCCAGAGTTGCAAGATTCAAACCGGTGCTTGAGCAGATTAAAGAAGATACGGGAAAAAAATTGCTTTGCGTAAACTGGAAATCTAGATTTCCGCATAAAAATGCCCAGCCCTCTTTATTCTTTGAAGCTGTAAAAGAACTCTCTAAAGACTATCAGTCAGTGCTGTTCAAGGATGCTGAGCCGGCCAAAATAATGCAGCA
>JAFDJC010000334.1 GCA_019307665.1 Deltaproteobacteria bacterium
TATGATGTTATGTATGTCCTGATGAAAGACATTTCTTCTTCCCCCGAGAATTCCATACCAGTTTTTCATGGTCATGGATGCTCCGCTTCTATGGTGGTCTTTAAGCGGCGCAACCCCGATAACCTTGTTGATACCTTCAAAAGGCTTAAAAAGTATCGGCCACTCCTTTATTAACACAGCATCTTTAACTGTCGTCGGTTGAAAAAAAGCATTTTCAGGTAAAAGAACGTCCGCACCCTGTGACCGGGCTGCCGACTCTATACCGGTAAGTGCAAAGCAGCTTGCAGGATCGTTAATAGGATTATCGGTCACCACAACATTTTTTGCCCCGGCCTTGAAGCAAAGGCGTGTTATTTCTGAAACAAGCACAGGACTAGTCGTGGCTGACAAAGCTGGTGGTGTTGCAAAAGCAGCATTGACTTTAAGGAGAACCTTGTCTCCTTTTTTAACGATCGTTTCTATTCCTCCCAGGGCCTTCAATGCGAGGTTGATAGTTTTAACCCTGTCATCTCCTTTGACAATAGCCATGCGACCCTTTTGTTCCGGGACTGAATAATCAGGAAGTGTAACAAGTTTATTGTTCGTTTCAGATTGTTTTGGGCCGAAAGGGTCATAAAAAAGATACCCGGCAGTGCATGCCGCAGCAACCGACAGCCCGGCTTTTGAGCATCTGGCGAGAAATGCGCGTCTTGTGGTTTTACTGTTCAGGTTATGGTTTTCCATCGACATTATTTTTTAAGCTGTGAAAAAGATTAACCGCCATTTTTTTTGCTGTTTCTATATCCTCACTTTCATGAACACCGCAAAAATAAGGTCCTTTTGTGAAAAATAAATCATATGTTCCAAATATTTCCACAAGCTGCGCGTTTTCGATTCCAGTATCATGTGGGATTTTATTTCCCCCGAACATTTTCAGGAAGGCCTTGTAACCATTTGAGAGATCTTCAGCGTTTTTTGGTGTTTTACGGTTTGAAAAAAAGAGAGTCGCCTGTTTCTCTCCCTGCTTGTAAGTAGCCACATACATATTATCAAGTTTTTCATAACCAAAGGCGTTTGATGGAATAACAGAAATACTTTTTTGAATAAGGTCTTGTTGTGGAAACAGCTCAAATTCCGGCTTTCTTTTATTTTCAACAGACATGTTTTTGATGAAACGATCTGCAAAAACGTACATATACTGAAGAAGCTCATCTTTAGATGCTGATCCAACAACTTCTATATAGTATGGTCCATGGGTAAAAAAAATAGCGTTTCCGGTTCTATAGGAAAACTCTGTGACATTCAGAGCTATCCCGTCACTTCGGCGCTGCCTGCTGTATACTGCAAAAGCATTTGTATCATTATCCATTTGATAGACACACACTTCCATCCAAAGTTCGGATCCAAGCTCGGGCCCAATCTCAGATCCAGGCTCGGATACGCTTTCGGATTTCATACGCTGGCAAAGAAGGCTTTTAAACCCTGCAGAAAGATAGAGTTCAGCCTTGCCGTTGATTTTCTCATAAAGGGTATCAGGGCTGAACTTTTCAGGTAATGTCATTGAAGCCATGCCTTCAGGAATTGGGATCGACATATCTCCGGGTTGGTTTGATTCAGGCTTATGTGGTTCTGTTCCTTCCGGCATCATCTGATGAACTGAAAGAATGGCAGGACTAAAGTAAAACTGTTTGATGAAAACACCAGTGCCGATTCCGACAAGTAGAATTAATATAAATATACTTGTGTATGTTTCCTTTTTCAAACTCGGCCTCGAAAACCCTATGATAATACTTCGGCAGCCTCTTTCATGAGATCCCCTATTGCCATTTTCTGCGGGCATTTTTTTTCAGCCAAAGAAAAATCCAGGGAAGCCATGTGTTTCATATTTACAGCCGGCTTTCTATCCAACGTTTCCGTAGAGCCCTTTTCTCCATAACTGCGGTGATACATGAGATGTCGCATGATATCACTTATCGGCACTTTTCCTTTGATTGCCGATTCACAGATGTGCCCGCATCCTGCACAATAGTCAGAGGATGTTTCACATGCATATTGATTGAGAAGGTCCATATCTCTTGTGGCAAGACTTGTCCGGTCAAGTGCTGCTGCAATATTTGCCATAAGAATAGTCGAGTTTGTCATAAGGGAACAGATACTTGAAATTCGATTGTCTTCCCATACTGCCTTGAGCTTTGCCTGCTCGGGTGTAAAACCCTGCTTGATAAAACGACCTGCCATCTTAAGCTCGGTGTCGGTTTCTGTTTTGACGGATCCGCCTCCCTGTGACTTCATTGCAGTCAGTCCTATTCCTTTTTCAAAGCAGGCTTGCACAGCTTCTTTCATTTCCGGCTTTTGCATAAGACGAAAATTGTATGACATCATTATGCCATCGATCCAGTTAAGTTTTGATGCTCCCATCATACATTTTTCCATATTTTTATGGGTGCTGAAACCAAAGAGTTTGATTTTACCTTTGCTTTTTTGCTTTTCAGCCCATTTTCTTACTTCATCACTTAATTCATTCATACTTCCAAAACTATGAAGAAAATAAAGGTCGATATAATTTGTATTCATTCGTTTCAGTGAAAGTTCAAGATGCTCTGTCATGCCCTCCGAGTCCCTTGACGTCGATTTTGTAACAAGAAAGATTTTTTTGCGGACATCAGGTCTTTTATTAAAAAATATGCCGACACCTTCTTCACTGAGGCCGCCGCCGTACATATTGGCTGTGTCCCAATATGTAACACCAAATTTAAAGGCAAGGTTAAGGATGATCTGGTTGGCCGGAATATCGAATATGCCGCCAAGGGAGAGGGTCGGCACAGATACACCTGTTTTTCCAAACGGCCGCGTTGTAACAATTGCATTGTCAGAAGATTCAGACTCTGTTTTATCGGCAGCCTTCAGTATATTTGGGGCGATGATTGCGCCTGCACCTGCAGCACCTGCTGTTTTAAAAAAATCCCTTCGCGAATAGTTTTTATTTTTTGATGTCATGACTCAATCCTCCAGGGTTTAATGTTCTTTTTCTGCA
>JAFDJC010000335.1 GCA_019307665.1 Deltaproteobacteria bacterium
GATGGCCGGGCAGCTTCAATTAAGTAAAGCAAGTTGTAAGAACAGTTTTCATCAAAAAAATAATAATCTGTATATATTTTATCAAGCTCCTTAATGTGCCTTACCATTCGTCGTATTTCATCCGGTGTTAGGTTAAGGCTGTATTCCCAGATATCTCTCTGATTAATGTCACTGTATTCCTGAATTTTCTTATAATAGGGCATTACAGAATAATATCCTTTGAAAAACCCGAACAGTCCGCTCACTGCAAAATTGAGCCCGCTTGTAGTCTCTGTTTTGGCAGCATAATTGACGGCACTGAACAACCGTTTGTTTTGATACCCGGTATTAATGATCAGAAGTGTGTGACCGAACATGGAGGCAGGATTATTCATATAATAAGTCGGGAAAATAAGACTTGCTGATTTAAGGGTGAGTTGCTCTACCTCATCGCAAACTCTTTCCGTGTAAAGAGCAGGATCAATTTCTAAAGCTGACTTCAACCATGAAAGCCGGGCATTATAGCGGCAAACATACTTTTTTGCAGCTTCATTATCAGGTTGGAAAAGCAGTTTAATCGTTTCTTCAAGCTCAGCTTCGGGATTTGTCTTTCCGTCCGGCGCCAGAAAAAAAGCCTGGTCATCTATCTGGCTCTCAATACCGAACATAGTGTCTTGATAATGAAGCAAAATATGCCAATAGCGGTCTTTATAAAGACTCTTTTCCTGTGCTATTTTTAAAAACTGATCGACCCGATCTGGTTCACCGGCGTATAATTGATTGATAAATGGCTGTACAACAAGAAAGATTGATATAGCTAAAAAAAAAGGAAATACAGAACCTTTCGAGGAACCGCACTTCCTTTTTTTCTCTTTCAACACTGTGTGTCTTTATATGCTGTGTATTATCTCGGTTATTTTGTTCGTTACTTCTTCATGCTTAACATTTTGGTTTTGATAAATATAGTCAAAATTGCCTTGCAAAGCCACATTAAAGGCCAAACGTTTTTCAGCCGAAATCTCAGCAATTTCTGCCAGTGCGTCCAGTGATTCACCGTCTCCCTGGGCTATATCCACTGCCAGGGAATCCATATTATCGGCTACGAAAATATTCATTTTTTCCAGCATAACCAATTTTTCAGGCTTGCCGCATTCTAGTGTACCGCTTGACATGCCAAATGTCTGGTTGCCGCAAAGTCCATTAAGAAAAGTGCCGAGAAGATTCCATACCAAGCCTTCTTTCTCAGCCAGAGCCATTCTTCCAAGACCGCACCCGCAGTCTTCTTTTACTGTGTTTGCACTAACAGTACCGACCAAAAACAAGCTGATAAGGACTGCTATTAAGATTTTTTTCATAAACTACCTCCTTTTTTTTAGCGTTAATTTCATACGTCTATTAAAGAAATGATTTGCAATAAGATTCTTCTACTTCTAAATGGAAAAGTCACCTTATCACATCATGATTGATAAAAAAAGAATAATTTCACAGGACTCTCCCAAAAAAAAATCATGCTTCATGGAAAAATAACCGGCGTTTCCGGGCAGACACATAAGCCTGTCCGGCTTTAATACTTTCTTAAAGCCCAAGTGTATAGTCGGCCAGAAAACTTCCTTTCCAGTAGGTATTGGCAGGATTACTGAAAAATGATTTGAAAAGCGCAAGACTTTTTTCACGCAACACGCCCGGCACAACCGTAACAGATGATTTTTTATATAACGGTGTCAGTTTTTTCAGGTCGCAGCCGGTTCCTCCTCCCATTACATCTTCAAAAGCAAAAACAATATTGGAAATGTTGTTGAGAATAATGGCACCAAAGCACATAAGGCATGGTTCGAGGGTACAATAGATGGTAAGTTTACTATTGTCCAGGGGTTCCCGCCTGTCTGCAAGGCGTCTTAAGGCTATAATCTCAGCGTGATCGACTTCGTTTACTCCAATATTCGAAGAATGGATTCTGGAACCGGTTGCCAGTACATTACTGCTGTCCGCAATAACACATCCTACCGGGAACTCTCCTTCTTTCAACGTATCTTCCGCAAGGCTAATGGCGGTTTCCATGAAATGTTTATTCTTATCCGGCATAATATTTGTCTAAGGCCATGTTGTTACTGGAAAGTAAGCCACCTGTATCAGGTTTTCAATTTTGTTAACCCCTTGAATCGACTCTGCATGTTTTGAAGCTTCGTTTTTTTCAACATCTGTAGCAATATATCCTGACATGGTGACGGTACCGTCAATATCTGCTTTCACCTTGATATGGTTTGAGTCAGGCATTTCCTTTTGAAGCGTTGCTTCCACACGCTTTTGAAGAGCTAAAATTTTAAATGAGTTGATGGTATCCTCACCAGTTTTGTCAAGCATACGGGCTTTGTTCACAAGAATATCTGTAGTAGATTCCACATCAAACTTTCCGGTGTTAATGATCATATCATACCATTCAGGTTCGGAAATGTTGGCCTGAAACAGATAGCGGATAAAGTCTGCTCTTTGGCGGTCAATTTTTCTAACCATATCTTCCGCAAGCTCAGGCTTAAGTTTTTGCCTGTCTTTAACCCTTGACACTCTCAGCTCAAAGGGCGCAATTATCCTTATATGGATAACAGACGGCTGGTTTCTCAAAAGAAATTGTCCTCCCCTTCCGACAACAATAATATTGTCTTTACTGGCAGCATCATAGATCAGGGCGCTGATAAGGTTAGAGTAAACAGACTGCTGATAAAAAAAACGGTCAAAAAAACCGGGCCGGTTTTCATCGGCCAGCGCGATCATTTCTTTAGAGAAATCGCTTGAATATTCAGATACCATTTCATTGATACTGTTAATGTCCATCAGAGAATAGTTGAGTCGGTCGGTTGCTTTTTTGGCGATTTCATTTCCGAAGCTTCCAATCTGTCGGGATATGGTAATGATAGCCATAATAACCTCCTTCCGTGTAAAAAAACCAATTATGTGTAAACCTGGAAAACCTAAACACACCATGCTTCAAAAGGCCAAATCAGGAACTTGTTCCGTGGCTGAAGGATGCAACATC
>JAFDJC010000130.1 GCA_019307665.1 Deltaproteobacteria bacterium
AAGGAATTGCATAAATAGAATGATTATTTTAAAAACTCACTTGAAAACAAGAACCTCCTTTGATAAAAATATTGAATATTTAAAATCGATCATGCAATTTATTTTTTTGGTCAAAATATTTGGTCAAAGTTTTGGAAAAAAGAAGGAACTTAGATGATTAACGCAGGTATAATCGGAGCAACAGGCTATACAGGCGCCGAACTTGTCAGAATTCTGTCAGGCCATCCTGATGTGAAGCTTTCAGCAATTACTTCGCGTCAGTATGCGAATACTGACTTTGCCGAAATTTATCCGGCAATGAAAAGTATTGTTGATCTTGAGTGCGAAGAATATTCCTTGAAAACTTTTGCTCATAAGGTTGACATCGCCTTTACAGCTTTGCCGCATAAATTACCAATGAAATTTGTTCCGGATTTGCTCGATAGCGGACTAAAGATAGTAGACCTCTCAGCTGATTTCAGGTTTAAAAATATATCAACTTACGAAGCCTATTATCAGCCCCATTCCGCCGGCCGGCTATCCGAAAAATCCGTTTATGGATTATGCGAAGTCAATTTCGATTGTATTAAAGATGCAGAACTGGTAGGCAACCCGGGTTGTTACCCCACATCGGTACTGCTGCCCCTTGTGCCGTTGATCAAAAATAGGCTGATCAATTTTAACAGCATCATTGCTGATTCAAAGTCCGGCGTAAGCGGGGCAGGGCGCTCAATATCTCTTGCAACCCAATTCTGCGAAGTTAATGAGGCATTTAAGGCATATAAAATTGCTTCGCATCGTCACACTCCGGAAATGGAAGAAGTACTCAGTATTGAGGCAGGCGAGTCCATACAATTAACATTTGTTCCGCACCTTATTCCAGTGACTCGAGGAATGCTGACTACAATTTATGCACGTCTTGAACAGACAATAAAAGAAAAGGACATCCGAAGCTGTATTAGTGATTATTATTCATCCTCTCCGTTTGTCCGGATATATCCTGAAAATATGTTACCTGATATTGCATATGTGAAAGGAACAAACTTTTGCGATATAGGCATAAAAACTGAAGAAAAAACCGGAAGGTTGATTTTAATTTCCGCTATTGATAATCTTGTCAAGGGCGCTGCAGGTCAGGCAGTACAAAACATGAATATTATGATGGGCCTGGATGAAACTTCAGGTCTTAGAAATATACCGTTTCCTGTTTAGTGGAGATAAAAATGAAAATAAAACAAATTTCCGTTTTTCTTGAAAACAGGGCTGGAAGACTTGCGGATATCGTATCCAACCTGGGTGATTCAGGTATTAGCATTAGGGCTATTTCACTTACCGACACTTCAAGTTTTGGAATTTTAAGACTTATCGTTGACGATACTGAAAGTGCCGTGCAAATGTTGAAAGAACGCGGCTTTACAGTTCGGCTAACCGATGTTGCCGCTGTAAAGGTTGATGACAGGCCCGGTGAACTCGGAAAAATTTTAAGTGTTGTAGAAAATGCCGGGTTTAATATTGAATATATTTACGGACTCAGCGATCATTTCAAAGAGAATGCAATTCTAGTCATGCGCTTTGATGATATGGAAAAAGGGATAACAGAACTGTTAAACAATTCTGTAGAATGCCTGTCCCATGACAGTTTATAGTATATTTATTAGCATATAAGAAACGCATTCTTCTCTCCCAATCGAATGAAACCGACGAGGATTCATTGGCTCCGAATCAACTGATCACGCTTGATTGAACGGATTTTGGTAAATGACGCTACCTCATGAGACCGGGGAGAAAGAGGGCTATTTCAGGAAATGGAATCAATAGCAGTGTTCCTACAATAAGTGCTGCGAGGAACGGCATTACCCCCTTGAATATAACATGCAAAGGAACATCTCTGGCAACACCGCTTACAACATAGACGTTTATTCCTACCGGAGGCGTAACAACTCCGATCTGTGTAACCATCACTATTATAACGCCAAACCACATGGGATCATAACCAAGAGAGCTGATAACAGGGTAAAAAATAGGAACCGTCAGCATGATAAGGGCAAGTGCATCAATAAAGCAGCCGCCAACCATGTAAACAATAATTATCATAATTATGATCGCCCAAGAAGGAAGATCAAGTCCTGCAACCCAGTTCGAGAGAGTAAAAGGTATCTGTGTTACTGCCAGGAAATGTCCGAATATTGTAGCACCTGCTACAATGACCAGGATCATGCACGAAATCCGGGTGGTTTCACGCAGAGAGATCAATAGACCGGAGAAAGAAATATTTCGTCTTATGACTGATATGGCAAGTGTTCCGGCCGCTCCGATCGCGCCTGCTTCAGTCGGTGTAAAAATGCCGCAAAACAGACCTCCCATGACAAGTATGAATAAAAGAATCGTTTCAATGAGTCCGGCTAGAGACTGTATTTTTTCTTTTATGTTTACCCTGACTCCTTTTGGCGCAAGTTCCGGTTTTAAAGACGTCCATATAACAACAGTAGCAATAAAGAGAAGCGTGAGAAGAAGACCGGGCAGAATACCCGCCATAAAAAGCTGGCCGATGGATTGTTCGGTCATAATGCCGTAAATAATAAAGATAACACTCGGCGGAACAAGAATGCCAAGACTACCGCCTGCTGCGACCACGCCTGTGGCAAGTTCGTCTTTATAGTTATATTTTTTCATCTCCGGGAGTGTTACGGCCGCCATTGTTGCGGCAGTTGCATTTGTTGAACCGCATATTGCTGCAAAACCGGCGCATGCGCCTATGGAAGCAATGGCAAGGCCACCGGGCCAATGTCCCATGAACTTATATGCAGCCTTGAACAACCTGCCGCTTATGCCTGCATGAAAAGCGATTTGTCCCATGAGTATAAAAAGGGGAATAACGGTCAGATTATATGATCCAAATACAGCAAAGAGATCTTTAACCGCCATGTTCATAGCTGCATCAAATGAAATTAAAATGCTGAATCCGGTAACCCCCACCAGCGTCATAACAAATCCCACCGGCATTCGCATGAAAATGAAAACGACCAGCAAAACAATTCCCGCTATACCGACAACTGACGGTGTCATGAATCAGTTCCTTGACTTGAAAAAAGCTGTGAAAGCTGCAGCATAAGGACTACGCAAAGCATACCGCACCCGGCTGCAATTCCAAAAACAAAGGGATAGATAGGAATTTGAAGTGTCATGGAGACCTCTCCGGTTGTTTTTAAATCGATCCCATATAAAAAGCTGTACCATGTGATGATGCTGAAAAGGATTGTGCAGATAATGCAGTTACCGAATTCAATTGTTCTCCTGAGTTTAGGAGTAAATTTTTGAAAGAAAAAATCCACCGCGATATGTCCATTGTCCAGGGATGTTTTTGCAAGAGAGAATGAAACAAATATTGAACCGAGCAGACCTACCATCTCGTAGGTGCCTGGGATTGGGCAACGAAAAAACCTCAGGATGACATCCGCGCAAGTGAGAAACATCATTACAATCACCGCAGCGGATGCCAGCCTGTTGAACACCTGTGTAACAGATAATAATACTTTATTTATAACTATCAAAACAAATCAGCCGCCATTTTATTTTTCGCTGTGTTTTGCAATAAGGCCGGTAAGCTTTTCCACATACTCTTTTCCGTTCAGGCCTTTTTCTTCTGAGGATTTAATATAACTGCTAATAACGTTTTTAACAGCCGCTTTCCAGTTTGCCGACTCTTTGTCTGATAGCGGAATGACTTTATTTCCAAGGCTCAGGGTATATTCCTTTCCTTGTTTATCGCCTTCATTCCATGTGTTTCCATGAACATCTACCCATTCATCACTTACCTGTTCCATAACTTTCTGAACATCTTCCGGAAGACTGTTCCATTTTTTAAGGTTCATGACAACAAACATGGCAGTTGTGTAGCCAATGCCGTAGCAATCGGTTGTATTTTTTATTACTTCGCCCTGTTTCCACCCTTTCAATACTTCCATAGGACCAAACGTACCTTCCACCACACCTTTTTGTAAAGATTCATAAGTAGAACCCTGAGGCATGGCGACGGGTACACCACCAAGAGACTCAACAACTTTGGCGCTCAGGCCTGTTGATCTGATTTTTATTTTTTCAAGGTCTGAAAGTGTATTAACGGGCTTTTTAGTATGAAGGAGACCCGGGCCGTGTGCATGTATATAAAGAACCTTTACATCAGACAGCTCCTTTGGGCTGACTTGTTTAGCGTATTCATTCACAACCTTTGTGGCCGTCAGACCGTCAGGGTATCCAAGGGGTAGGTCTGCGGCCTCCATTACTGGGAATCGTCCACGGGTATAAGCAAAGCATGACATTCCAATATCAGATATCCCTTTAACAACCCCGTCGTAACACTGGTTAGCCTTGGTAAGGGTCCCTCCCGGAAACACGGTGATTTTAACTTTTCCATCAGTACGTTTCTCAACTTCTTTGGCCCATGTTGTCCCTGCCTTGCATTGCCCATGTGTTGCAGGAAAAAATATACTGTAGTTTAGATTGATGGTTTCAGCTTCAGCACTACCGGAAACAATAATTGACGAAAAAAACAGAAAAGCGGAAAGGATTGACAAGATGGTAGTAAGTTTTTTCATTTTTTCTCCATAACTTAGGTTTTAAGGTAAATTATTAAGACGAATTGAAAGCTTGCACATTTGCATAAAAAAGCGAACAGCAAGCTCCTAATAAAGGTAGAGATATACGAAGTCGTTTTTGATAAACAGCTTTAGTAATGATATATCCAATTTCAGTTAAAGTCTTCTTCTCTATATTTATTTAATAAAAGCCTGTCAAGCGATAACTCAACACGCTTACAATATTATCGATATTAAAATAAATCCTTGACAGAAGATGTACTGGTTTGTATTCACTTAAAATTTAATATCATATTTATTTGGTTGTACATGTTCTTAACTCAAAAGGAGGAAAAAATGACTTCAAGAAGACTTGGAATTATTGTGATAATGTGCATTCTTTGTATGGGAATGATCGCAGGTACGGCAATAGCAAAAAAATCACCACTTGATGCATGGAAACCTGATTTTGATCCTTCAGGAGCAAAATATAAATGTATTGTTTCCAATATCTCACATCCTGTTATTAAAGGCGTTTTTGCAGGACTTGCCATCAGAGATGAATTGTGGAAAAGAACAAACGGTCAGATATACATAGACTATAAACCATTGGCTGTTCTTGGGGGCGAAGTAGAAGTGCTGAATCAATTGCAGATGGGCGCCATTCAGGGCATGGGTGTAAGTTCTGTGGCTGCGACCAACCTTGGACCACGCTTCGGTGTTGTCAACCTTCCGTTTTTGATCAATTCGTTTGACAAGCTGGACAAATTTACGAAAAACGAAAAACTATTTGGCCACTTCCTTATGGCTATGGATCATCAAGGGATAATGGGTCTTGACATCACAGGATACGGAAACTACGGATGGGCAACTACAACACCTGTGAAAACAATTGCTGATGCCGGCAAAGTAAAATTCCGTATTGCCGAAGCTGCAGTAAACCAACTACTCTATAAAGAATGGAATTTTAACCCTGTAGTGATGCCTTGGCCTGATGTGCCGATTGCATTGAAACAAGGAGTTATAACAGGTCTTGACCATGCACCGACGGTTTGCAACATAACAAAAAAGTTTGAAACCGCCAAATATTTCACCCAAACCAACCATGCCCAGGGGCTCTTTATTTGGATTTTCAACAAAGCATGGTTCAACAGCCTTCCTGCGGATCTCCAAAAGACATTCAAGGATGTTGTCCATGAAGTATGTGCGGATATCAGAAAACAGACGGTTCAGCAGGAGGCTGATGAAATTGAAAAAGCTAAAAAATCAGGTGTAACCTTTTTCAAGCTTTCTGACGAGGAGCTTCAAATTCTGAAAAAACAGGGCAACAAGGTACATAAGAAGTACGCTGATGAAATCAATAAGCTTTATCAGGGAGACACCTACAAGCCGGCCAGCTTTCTTAAAGAAGTACAGGAAAGCATGGGGTATAAAGAATAAGATAAAGACCGAAATCATTTAACTGGAATTGATTGATGCTTGAAAAAGTACTGAATTTTCTGGACAAAATTCTTACGTTTATTGAAGAATGGACACTTTTTTTAACAGTGTTTGTTGCTCTTATCGCACTGTTTGCCAATGTCGTTCTTCGCTATGGGTTCAATTATTCACTTGCCTGGTCAGAGGAACTGGTAAGGATAGTTATCATTTACACAACCCTTATCGGATGCAGTACAGCCATCAAGAATCAGTCAATGATTAAAATTGATGCACTTGTTCAACTAGCACCAAAGCTAAAAACAGTTTTAAGCTTATTCAGCAATATTGTGACATTGATTTTTTCATGCATGATGATTTACTACGGTTGGCAAATGGCAGATCTTCAATTGCGAACCTTTCAGAAAACAATTATCATGCAAATTCCACTCGTTTATCTTTATGCTATTTTGCCGATGATGGGTGTAATGATGTTTATCAGAACAGTCCAGGTTATGTACAAAGATATTAATACCCAAAACAATAACGCAAAGCAGGGATCCAGCTGATGGAATTGAGTCATTTAATTATTCTTCTTATGCTTCTTGGATCTATGGCTGTATATGTACCTGTGTTCATGTGCCTTTTCTTTACTGCGGTATTAAGTTTTATTTTTTTTACAGACCTTCCTATTTTAATGCTTGCCCAGACTCTATTCAGGAGTCTGGACAAGTTTGCCCTTGTTGTGGTTCTGTTTTTCATCCTCTGCGGAAATATAATGACCGCCGGGAGTATAGTAGAGAAGCTTATCAAGGTTGCCAATTCTCTTGTCAGTTGGCTTCCCGGAGGCCTTGGAATGGCCGGTGTTATCGCTTGCGGTCTTTTCGGCGCCATATCAGGTTCGACCGTTGCCACGGTTGTAGCGCTTGGTGGTTTTATGATTCCGGCGCTGCTGGAAAACGGCTACGATGAGAAATATACGCTCGGATTGATGACGACCTCGCCGAACCTTGGCGTAATAATTCCCCCCAGCATCGGAATGATTCTTTACAGTATGATCAGTAATGTTTCCCTGGAAGGTCTTTTTTTGACAGGTTTTATGCCAGGGCTTCTGATTATCCTGGGTGTCTGTATCTATACCTACTTTTTTTATCGCAATAAAACCGAAATTGTTCGTATGCCGGTTCCTGGATTTAAGGAAGTGTTAATGGTATTAAAGGAAGGCTTTTGGTCATTGATGCTTCCTGTAATTATTTTCGGGGGGATTTTTTCCGGCGCTTTCACAGCAAACGAAGCTGCTGTTGTCGCCTGTGTTTATGCTTTTATCGTGGAACTTTTTATCCACAAGTCGATGAAGATCCGCGATGTAAAAAAGGTTACCGTCAGTTCCGCCGTTACATCGGCAACACTTCTTATAATTGTGGCAGGGGCCACCTGCTTTGGACGACTTTTGACGCTGGAAGATATTCCGGGACAAATTACCAGTGCAGTATTGGGTAGTATTCATTCGCCGGTGATTTTTTTGCTGGCCATGAACATCCTTCTTTTAATTGTCGGGATGTTCATGGACATTATTTCGGCAACGCTGATTTTAGGCCCGGTATTTCTTCCAATGCTTGACGGATTTGGCATCGATCCGATGCATTTCGGCCTGATATTCACCGTAAACCTGGCTATAGGATATTGCACGCCGCCGATGGGGGTCAGTCTGTATATAACGGGTGCAATTGCCAACAGAGACATTGTTTATGTTTCAAAATCGGTCATGCCGTTTCTTGTCATACAGATACTAGTACTTTTTCTGATAACGTATTTTCCGGCTGCTGTCTTATGGCTTCCGAAGCTCATGGGCTTTGGAGGATAACTTTAAAATATGCGTATAATTATTTGTTATTATAATAAAATATAGAAAGGAGAAACAAAATGACCGCTACCCTTATTAAAGGTACTGAAATCAGGGAGGAAATCCTTGAAGAAATCACCCGAGAAGTCAAGGAAATCAAGGAAAAACACGGTGTTGTACCGGGCCTGGTTACCATTCTTGTGGGTGAAAACCCTGCATCTATTTCTTACGTAACCCTGAAAATTAAAACAGCACATCGCGTGGGCTTTAAAGAAATTCAAGACACTCTGTCTGTGGATATTTCAGAAGCCGACCTGTTGGCCATTATTGAAAAGTATAACAATGATGATTCAATCAACGGCATACTTGTACAGCTTCCCCTTCCCAAGCAAATTGATGAGAAAAAAGTGTTAAATGCAATAGATCCTGACAAGGATGTGGATGGTTTTCATCCTGTGAATGTCGGCCGTCTTATGATCGGTGGTGACGAAGTGGAATTCCCCCCATGTACTCCTGCAGGAATACAGGAAATGATCGTACGTGCAGGTGTTGAAACCAGCGACGCTGAGGTTGTCGTTGTGGGCCGATCAAATATTGTTGGAAAACCTATTGCCAATATGATGCTCCAAAAGGGACCTCGTGCAAATTCAACAGATACTATCGTTCAGACCCGCACAAAAGACCTTGAAGGGCATTGTAAAAGAGCTGACATCCTTATTGTTGCTGCGGGAGTGCCGGGGCTTGTAAAACAGGAATGGATTAAACCCGGCGCATGTGTAATC
>JAFDJC010000131.1 GCA_019307665.1 Deltaproteobacteria bacterium
CAAGACACGATAAAGGAAATATCCATGGGGAAATTGATGGGTGCCCGGATTTTAACTAAAGTAGCTGACGGATGCCTGCAAATGTATGGCGGCATGGGATTCATGAATGAAATGACGATATCAAGAGCATACAGGGATTCGATACTGATCTCCATTGGCGGCGGGGCAAACGAAGTTATGAGTGATGTGATTGCAAGACTGGTCGGCCTATAAATATGGTAGTTGGGTTTCGTTCCTCAAACCAACTTACGAGAAGCTATCTCAAAAATAGAAATGTGGTCCAAGGTCGAGGAAAAACCAATAAGCTAAACGTAGGAATATATGTAATATTTCGAGGATTAGCTTATTGGTTTTGACAATGAGATTGGAACATATAGCATTTTTGAGTTATCGGCCGGGAACAATGATTCGCGAATCATCCTTTTTTTGCATCTCTTCCTGCTGCATTTTTTTCACGTTTTCAACAACCTCCTCCAGAGCTTTTTTCATTGCGTTTGGAAACTCATCCATTGCCTCCTCGAGGTTATTTGCCGTCAAGGGAGATTGAATCGGAATCGGACCCTGGGGAGACATGAGTTGCGTATGCCCCATGAACATTGGCGCTCGGCTTTTATCTTCGGTTCCATCAGGATGTATGGGTATTAGCCTTCTGATTGAAGCCACCTTGAGATCGGTAATTGCTTCCTCTCTGTATAAATGTTTTTTATCGACTGAAAAATCAATTTGCTGCTCTTGCCCTGTGTCGTTCATGAAATGCCTCCGTTAAATACTGTCCATCTAAAAATTAAGTTTAGTTAAATCCTATTCTATATCCTTTATTTCTATAATCTTTGCTTTTTCTATTCCGACAATACCGCCATATCGTTTATAGTAAACAATTCCTTCTATCTCATAATAATTCGATGTCGTGATGACCTTGCCGTTTTCCATGATGATTTCATACTTCTGAATTTCATCCGTCTCCGGGGTTTCCGGAGAGACCGATTGCTTTTTATTACCTTGTCTTCCATACTCTAAACATGGACCTCTCCAATCCTCAATGGGAACAAGATCAATAACAACTCCATTTCTTAACATCACCCACACCCTGCCATAGTTCAAGAAGTCCGGACGATCACATGTCATCGTTGCCCTAGGTTGTCCCGCAACGTCAATCACTTCGTCAATTGTCATCCCGGCTGATATCTTCTCCTGCGCAAGTCTTGTTTTTGAAGTGATAAAATAAATGATTTTTTCCAGGCGTTCTAATTTTTCGGCAATAACCTGACGCTGCTTCCGCATCTCAACCGGGTCGTTGCTGCCCTCCTCTTTCATACGGCTGTTCAGGGCTTCATATTCCTTTTGGATATCGACAATTTTTTTCCTGTTTTTTTTAATTTTTTCCTTAAGCTTTTTACTTTTTTTAATCTCGGTAATTCTCTTAAAAATATAGTCTGTATCGATTCTGGTCCTGACCATAACAGACAGCTTCAGCTTAGTATCGCTGACTATCCATTCCTCTTTTTCGCTATCTATTTTTAAAAGTATCGGAAGAAAATTATTGGTATCGAGGACTGTGATCTTCCTCTTTTTAGCGTCATCATTCTCATGCACATACTGTTTAGATGCTGTGATGAGTTTCTTTTTTGCTTTTAAAAAAGCATATTGTCTGGCATCGTTTCTTGAGTCATTCTCCCCCAGTTCATACGTATATTCCGCAGAAAGCGTCTTTTCAGCAGAAAACAGAACAGCCGGATTCATCAACAAACAAATGGTCAGAAGGCTATATAATTTATACATTTTTTTCCTTTGTGTCTTTTATATTATTTGCTTATAAAGTGACTTATAAAAATGATTGTACAATAAATAATATTTTGATATTATCTTTGTCATCAATTGTTTACCATATAACCAGTAACCAGTGAAAATACCATGAAAATAAATATTATCCCGTATCTCTTAACCTGTATCCTCATTTTCATACCGGATTTTTCCCATTCCGGCAATACTATCAAACCATATGCTGCTTCAGCTCGCCGATATGCCCGGGGTGAACTCCTTGTAAAATACAAGGCAAAAACAGAAAATATTGCATCAATGCGTTATCAGAAAAGCCTCGGGATTACAACCATCAAGCAGTTTAAAACCGTCAAGGGAAGGCTCATAAAACTGCCGGGCAGCATAAACGTCGAACAGGCGCTTATTATATTTAAAAATGACCCTGACGTTAAATGGGTGGAACCGAACTATCTGCGCCATGCATGCGCAACCCCTGACGACGCTTTTTTTGAAGAATCCTGGGGTTTACATAATACCGGACAGGAAGTAAACGGCAGCAGCGGAACAGATAATTCAGACATAGACGCTACTGAAGCTTGGGATATAACAACCGGAAGCAACTCTATTATCATTGCTGTGATCGATTCCGGAATCGATTACAATCACCCGGACCTGAAAAACAATATCTGGATAAACGAAGATGAAATTCCTGGTAACGGCATTGATGATGACGCTAACGGATATATTGATGATGTCCGTGGATGGAACTTCACGGACGATAATAATGACCCATTGGACTCTAATTTCCATGGAACCCATGTGGCCGGCGTCATTGCAGCACAAGGTAACAACTCGACAGGCATATCCGGTGTATGTTGGACCGTTAAAATCATGGCCTTGAAATTTTTAGATCCGCTTGGCTCGGGATATGTATCTGATGAAGTTTCAGCCATTGAATATGCAATTGACAACGGCGCACACATCATTAATGCCAGCTTCGGTGACCCAGGCATCAGCCACCAGGAATCAGATGCCATCGAAGAAGCGCTGAATGCCGGTATCCTGTTTATTACAGCGGCAGGAAATACAGGAACAAATATTGACGTATCACCCCTCTACCCTGCATCTTATTCGTTCAGCAATATTATCTCTGTAACCGCCTCCAATCAGGATGACGGGTTGCCGTTATGGGGCAATTACGGCTCCCTCAGTGTTGATGTTGCGGCTCCGGGAACAAATATTTACAGTACGATCCCCGGCAGGATCACCGTCTGGGAGGATGATTTTGAATCCGACCCTGCAGGAGAATGGACGCTTGAAGAAGACTGGGCCAGGACAGACAGCGAGTCATTTGGAGGCGATTATTCTCTTACCGACAGCCCCGGGCATTATAATAATGACAGCGACACTTCGGCCATATCACCATCTATCGACCTGAGCAGCAGGGCAAATATCAGGCTTAACTTTTATCTAAAAGGAGAATCTGAACTCAATTACGACAAGCTCTACATAGATACATTAGATACATCTGAGGATTCAGATGCTTCATGGTCATCCAGAACAGTCGAAATAATATCCAACAGTGATTCTGCTGAAATATATGAGGATGGAATAAGCGGAAAATATTCTGACTGGGTTTATGGAACGGTTGTTCTCGATCATCTTAAGGGCGTGAATGATGCTTATTTCCGATTCCGTTTTGTGACTGACAAAAACATAAATTACAACGGCTGGTATATCGACAATGTTAAAATTACATCCAAAATTATATCCATAGACGGAACATATCCTAATCCGCAAAGACTGTACTATGGATATATTGATGGCACATCGTCCGCAACGCCATTTGTATCAGGTCTTGCCGGGCTCATATGGGGCAGGCTGCCTGACCTTCCATTATGCTGCATAAAAGAATTTATCATTGGAGGTGTAGACCAGTTATCCGCCTTTTCTGGAAAAACACTCTCAAACGGGCGAATCAATGCCTACACTAGCCTTAATCTTGCACTGAACCAGGACGGTACGTCATTTTGCGATTGCGATTCAAACGACGAGACCATAGGCAGCACATCAGATGGTGGTTTCTGTTTTATTAAGACCTGTTACTAATTTTTCCAGACAGAGTTGCTGTTTGCGGAACTACTGTCTGGTCAGCCATCTGACCAACCAGCGGGGCAGATCTTTCCGAAAAATCAACACGTTTTTTAATCTTCAGGTGCCGCGTTGCCAGTACCATTAATGCCGGTGTAACGATAAAATTAGCCAGAAGTGCAATAAGTATAACAATACCACTAAAAAAACCGAACTTGTTTGTATTTGTAAAAGTGGCAAGCAGCAGCACAAAAAAGTTGGCTGCAAGAACAAGCGCTGTTATCAAAATTGCCCTGCCTGTGGTAAGAAACGTCTCCCGGACTGCTTGACGCACATCACCGAACCTTTCATAATATTTTCTGTAGTTATACATAAAATGCATGGTGTCATCCACAACAAGGCCGATGGCTATGCTGCAAATCATCAAAGCGACCATGTCGATATAAACATTAAAAGCGCCCATTATTCCCATTACGACAATGATGGGAAGGAGATTCGGAATCATGCTTATTACGCCCAGTTTAAAATTACCTACCAGGACAATCATCATTATTGAAATGACAAAAGCGGCAACAACATAACTCCTGGTCATACTTCGTATCGCTGCAGAAACAGCTTTACCCATCAGGGGCGACATCCCGGTAACCGTAATTTCAGCAAGGCTTTCAAACCTGGTTTTAAAACGATCATAAATATCATCTGAAAGCCTTTCGGTATCGAGCACTTCAAGCCATGGTATTTTAAATGATATCCGGGTTTTACTGAATTTGCTATCAACAATTCTTTCAAGGTCATCGGAACCGCTATTTTCAAATAGAAACAATTCCTGGGTGACGAGAGATTTTTCATCTGGAATCGTATAAAATTCCGGGTTGTTTTCATGCAAAGCCTGGTTGGTCTCTTTTAATATATCGTTCATGGAACGAACTTTTCCTATAAATATTTCACCATCTTTTATCTGCTTTATTTCTTCGCATAAATTGTCAATACGTTTCAGGATTTCAGGTTCATATAGCCCGTTCTCTTTTTTTGTATCCAGGACAACTTCAATTGAAAGTACTCCCTTGAGGTGTTTATCCATAAACTCTTCATCTTTTCTTATGGTCATATCTTCGGGAAATGTATTTTTGTGGTGGTGAGAAAATTTAAGGTCAAGCGTAAAAGCAATAGAGACAATAAAGAGGAGAATGCTGAAGACCACAATTTTGATCGGGTTTCCCGAAGAAAAATCAGCTGTGGCGATTAGTACTCTGTCCATCAATTTTTTCCCCTTGCCGGCTGTGGTCATTTTCTTCTCTTTTATCGGTACAATAGCCAGAAGTGCAGGCAGCATAATGACTGTATAAAAAAGGGCAATCATAACACCTATGGAAGCAAAAATCCCCAGGTTACCGATTGCGCTGAGCTCAGATATTGAAAATGACATGAGTCCTGCAGCAGTAGTAAGGCTGGTCATCACAATCGCCAATCCGGAGTGACCAAGTGAAAATGCAATGGAATCCACCTTGCTGTTTCCATTTTGATAGTGCCGGTAAAAGACGGCCAGGATGTGAACGGCATCTGCTATACCAACAGCCGTAAGAAAACTTGGGAGAACGAAACTGAACGGGGAAATTGAAACCTTGCAAAGGGCCATTACTCCCATGGTTGAAGACAAGCCGCTGTATACAATTACAACAGGAAAGATAGCCCCTGATATTCTCCTAAAAAGCAGAAAAAGGAAAAAAAGTATGATAAAAAACATTATCAGGCTGAAAAACCGCATATCGAGTTTTATCTGGTGGTCATATATTTCCTCTGAAACAGGGCCACCGCCAATTGCTATCTCAAAGTCGGGCGCCCGGTAGCGATCAAGTATTTGTCTTACAGCTACAACAACCTCTTTATTATCCTCTTTTGACAAGAAATGACGTCTTGCTGATTTTTGTTCTGGTTCTACATCTGGTTTTACACTTGGGCTCTCTTCTGCAACAGGCGCTTCATCAGAAAAATCATCCATCAAGTCATCCGCACCTTCTTTATCCGCTTCTTTAGCAGATGCAATGGGTTTTACAATTATTGCAGCTACTTGTCCGTCTTCCGATATGAAGTCATTAAGATAAACCGGATTGTTCAGGGCATATTTTTTTAAGGCAACAAGATCGATCTCTTTTTCAGGCCAGTCCTTTAAAAGCTCCTCAACAATGAGGGTGTCTTCTTCACCCCTGGTGCTTCTCGCGTTGACGAGGCTTTTCACTTCATCGAGGTGTGGAACGCCCTTTTCAAGGTCATGGTGAAGAGACTTCAGCTTTTTTAAATTTTTTTCGGTAAATATTTCCGGGGTCTTAACGGTACATATGATGACGCGGTCCTGACCAAACTGATCGCGAAAATTATTATACTCGACCCTGTTGGGGTCGTCCGGATGAAGCATGCCTTCCCAGGAAGTATCGACCGTCAGATTTTTCATCTGGAATGCAAGTGTTGCAATCAGCATAAACATTAAAATCAATGTTTTAAATCTATGCCTGCAAATAAAATAACCTAATTTTTCAAACCATGCTTCAACCAAAAGTTTAAATCTGGACATGTCCCTCCATCCTTCCAATAAAAAATAAGCCTAATAAAAAAAGTGTGCGCTAAAACCATCGTCTAAAAAACCAAACTAATTTGATATATCATCTAAGTTTTCTTGTCAAAACATTGTTTCATATTTTCATAATGAGCCTTTCCCCCTGGGTATGAGAATCTTCCCAAATTGACTTTTTTACGAGACTGCCTATATTGTTTTACAAATAAAGGTAATTGAGAGAAATGAAACGCAGGACATTTTTAATACAAATGCTGAAAAGCTTTCAAACCATGATATTTATGGGCATGATGCCGCCAATGTTTGCTAAAGGTTCAACGGATAGTCATGTTGATCCCAAACTCCATTACCGCCCCCTGAACGGCGCCGACCTCCATGATATTGCAAGACTTAAGCTACACCATGGTAAAGGCCGGTTTATAAATCCCTTTGGTATGCCTCGCAACGGACGATGGTTAGACCTCCTGAAATGGAAACTGTTTAGTTTTAACGAATTCAGTCACAGCCTCGAAGATCAGCCAAAACTTCCGTTGTCGGTGGACTGGGAAGCGGTAAACGCAAATCCAGGACTTTCCATCACTTTTTTAAAACACGCCGGGCTGCTTATCAAAGATCATGACACCCCCATACTGATAGACCCGGTATTCGAGGATCTTTTCTGGTTTATTGAAGACTTCAGTCCCCTGGCATTTAACATTCAGGATATGCCAAAACCGGAACATATTCTTATTACCCATGGCCATTATGATCATCTGGATCTTCCGTCCATAAGCAATTTTGACAAGCGTACCCATGTTATTTCCCCCCTCGGGTATGATAAAGAATTTGACTCAGCGGGCTTTAAAAACAGGAGTAAACTGGACTGGTTTGATTCTTTTATTGATAAAAAGCAGGAAATAACACTGCTGCCCTGTAACCACTGGACAATGAGAAATCCAATTGAAGGACCCAACACATCCTTGTGGGGTTCCTATCTGATCCGGACGACGGACGGTTACACCATTTTCATATCCGGCGATACCGCCTATTTCGACGGATATGAACAGATCGGCGCCGCTTTTGATATCGATCTTGCCATCTTCAATTTGGGTGCCTACGAACCCAGGTGGTTCATGGCGCAAAGCCACATAAACCCCATGGAAACCGTGCAGGCGTTCAAAGAAATGAAAGCTAAAAAACTTATGGTCGTCCACTGGGGAACATTCCAGTTAGGTGATGAGCCGGTACATTTTCCACCCATTCATATTCGTCGGGAACTTGAAAAGCAAGGTCTGTCGGATAAACTGGTTGATCTTAAACATGGAGAGACTTTCTTTCCGGGTTAAACATATATGGGTTTTTACGCCTTTCTTTGCGCACTGATTGCCGCTCCGAGGGCTCCTATTAATTGAGGGTCCATGGAAAGCAATTTGATGTCCATTCTTAGGTATTTGGCCAGGGCTGTGACCAGCCCTTTGTTTTTTGCACACCCGCCGGTTACCGTTACAGAGGGTTGTATGCCCACTTTTTTCAGAAGGGTGAAGCTTCGTCTGGCCACCGATGCCTGGATGCCTGCGGCAATCTCCGCAGGTGATTTTCGCTTGCTGAGCAGACTGATAACCTCGGTTTCGGCAAAGACACTGCATTGTGATGTGATGGGAATCTTCCTCTTCGCCTGAAGTGATAATTCGGAAAATGCGTCAAGGTCCATCCGGAAGATGCGGCTCATCATTTCCAGGAACCGGCCGGTTCCGGCCGCGCATTTATCGTTCATGATGAATTCAACCACAGCACCATCTTCATCTATAGCTACAGCCTTGACGTCCTGACCGCCGATATCGATGATGGTTCTGATTTCCGGATCACAATAATGAGTCCCGAGCGCATGACAACTGATTTCAGAAATGTTTTCGTCTGCAAAGGGGACCTCATTGCGCCCGTACCCGGTGCCGATGAGATAAGCCATGTCCCGAATGTCATCAAGGCCTTCTATCCGGCTGCAGGCCTTAGTCAGCACCGACTTGGCTGTTTCTGCAGGATCTATTTCACTTGGTATGATTGCAGTTGCTGCAATGCCATTGTTGTTCAAAATGACGGCTTTTCCGGTAGTCGAGCCCACATCACATCCTCCGAAATATCTTGCCGCACTTCCCTGGTTCATACTATTCCCTTGTTTTATGATGT
>JAFDJC010000336.1 GCA_019307665.1 Deltaproteobacteria bacterium
ACAACGGTTCGGATTCATCAGGAAGGAATGTTGAAAATTGCATACGGTTTTTACCAATGCCAAGCAATTCCAGAATATCCCTGGTATCCTCTGTATTAATAATTGCATTAGCGGCACCACTTCCATAACGGCATGTTCCCGATTTGCATCCTACCAAGGCTACTCAGTCAGCTCCCATTTCAAATGCTTTGAAAAGGAGAGCCTTGCTTATCCGGCCTGTACATGGGATTCTAACCATTTTTATTTCAGTCGGGATTTTTCCTTCTTTATCCTGAAGGGTCTGATAAGCTGTATATGGCCCCCAGTTACATAAAAAAAGTATGATCTTAATATCTTTCATTTTAACCTGTTTTAAATATTTTTAGTAACTTCTCAACAACCTTGGGCAAAGGATATCTCATTTATAAATATCTGAAACTCGCTTCGCTCAGACAGTCACCTATTTATAAATGAGACATCCTTTGCCCTTCCTATCTTTTTGAGAAGACACCCATTATTGTAACAATATTTCCTCAAGAATTTGCTCAAGAAAAGCCTGGTTGCGATACGGGCTGTCCGCAGCATTTGACGGGCAAACAGAGATACAGTTGCCGCAGCCTTTGCAAAAAGCCTCGTCAACCGATGCGTACCATACGCCGGTTGAGTTCTTTTTTAATGTAATTGCCTGGTAAAGGCACACTTCGATACAGCGTCCGCAACTGCGGCACAGATCCTCATCAATCACCACCGTATACCCTTTGCTATGGCGTGGTCCGCGCGGCATTACCGCTGCTGCGAGAGCAGCAACGGCAGCTCCTTTCTTCCTGTTTGAAATATTGATACCCGGAGGATCTGCCAGAAAAAGACCTGATATGGAGGTCATTCCAGGATAGAAAAAGGGTATCCCTTTTGTACCTTCCGTTTGCATTGAAGAAGCAACAATCCTGCTTGGAAGCAATTCCTGATGAATATATTTAATTTTTTTTCTTGATTTTTCGCCTATAATTACAGCTCCAACGTGTATTTTCTGACCAATATTATTTGATTTAATATTTACCTGGAAATCACCAAGAGTTCCGCTTAACGCATTCACAGATGCTCCTTCAAAACAGTGAATATTCGGATGCTCCGGTATTATCTTTTCCGACCCAAAGAAGTAGACGTCTATATCAGCTTTGGCAAGTGTCATGGCGCTTGTCACAACAGCTTCTGATTTTCCGATAACAGCAGTTGTAAAATTATAATTTCGCATAGGAGAAGGAAACAGTTTAAACCTCTCTGCACTCCTGATGGATCGGCTAATGAGCCCTTTAAACCTGGCCATGGCATGGCGTGAATCTTTTTTTATTAAACTCAGCGCTTCTCCTCTTATGTCGCATGTTACAACCATTGAACGGCTGATTCCGGTTGCAGTAAAAAGTGCTGATTTGAGTCTGCTTCGCTGGTCCGTACAGGCACTGCACACAAAATCCAAAGGACAGCATACGCACGAAGCAAGCGCAATTCGGGTAATACCCTTTTCACGAACTGATTTAAGTATGGTTGAAATTCCTTCCGGTACACAAGCTGATGGAATAACTTCGCAATGCACAACATTTTTTGTTGCAATAAGATTCTCAACATAGCTGTCCATACCGTCAAGCCAGCCAATAGAGTCATTGCATCTGCAGACAAAAACACCGATACGGATATCAGGGGAAAGACCGGGCTCAGGCTGTGAATATGAAAAACCATGGCCTTTTTGCCGCTGCATTGTTTTTTTGAGCAAAACCATCGCATTTGCAGCAGAAGCAAAGCCGCGCATTATCATTGCATAAACATCAGTTTTTGAGGATTTCGGGCCATAGGCTCTGATTACATCATCTCCCCTGACCTGGGGCGCCATTTCCGAATCTGCAATAATAACTACTCCGGCATGTTCGACAGATTCTTCTTCTGATTCGCTATGATCTATTGCTCCTATGGACCTGCACACATCAACACACTGGAGACACTCTGAGCATACGCCGCACTGAAGGCAGCGTTTTGACTCGTAAATAACCTTTGACTCAGGCAGGCCAAGCTCAACCTCTGAAAAATTATTCCTTCGTTCGGAAATCCGGCGTTCAGGCATCACAACACGTGTAAGCTTCGTTATATCTTTTGGGATTTCAGGAAAATCTTTGTCGCGGGGTCTTTCAGCGCAGGCATCATGAATCTGCAGCCCACACACATCATTAAGCACTCTGTGTGCGACTTTTTTGCCTTCTGCCATGGAATGAACCACTGACGATGGTCCGGTGACAACATCTCCGGCTGCATATATTCCCGGCATATCAGTTCGGCAATCTTCATCTGTTTTAATAAATCCAGCTTCGCTTATTTTAAGACCTTTATCACAACTGTTCTCTTCCAGGGACCCTACTTGACCTATAGCGACAAAAACTTTGTCAAACTCAAGTTCAAATGGTTTTTTGTCCTCGATGATTACAGGCCATGCAATCCCATTGTCATCAGGCCTTCCTGGCTTTGTGGACCTGCAGAGCAGGCTGCGGAACCTATTGTTTTTTCCCAGAAACCCAACCACCTGCGTACTGTCATTCGTCTTGATGCCTTCTTCATCTGCAGCGTCAATCTCTTCTGAATCAGCTGGGATCTTATCTTTTTTAAACCATGACACAATTGTCACATCAGCGCCTGAACGAAAAAGCGTCCGTGCAAGGTCATAAGCTGCGTTGCCGTCTCCAATAACCGCAACTTTCTCTTTTATTTTTTCTACTCCTCCATGATAGAATCGGTTCAAAAAGGAGAGGCAGTTTTCCACACCTCCCATGTCCTCACCCGGAACACCAAGTTTTCTGTCTTTCCATGTCCCTGTGCAAAGAATGACGCCATCAAATTCATTTCTCAGCTGACCGAGTTCTTCTTTTAAGTCAACACGATGAGAGGTAACAAAATTTACTCCAAGCTTTTCTATATATTTGAGCTCAGCATCAAGAATATTTCTTGGCAGACGGTGCGGGCCGATTCCATATCTGAGAAGACCG
>JAFDJC010000132.1 GCA_019307665.1 Deltaproteobacteria bacterium
CATTCCGCCCGGTTTTTCCATGGCCTCAAAAATAGTGATTTTAAACCCCTTCAGCCTCAGGTAATAGGCTACTGTGAGGCCCGCAGGACCTGATCCGATAACAGCGATTTGCTTATCAATTTCTTTAACTTCAGGGCATGGTACATCTTCAAGTTTTGCATTATCCGCAGCAAATCTTTTTAAGTCCCTGATTAAAACCGGTGAATCCACCAATGCTCTTCTGCAGTCACTTTCACAAGGATGGGGACATACCCTTCCCAAGACTCCCGGCAAGGGAAGACGTTCCATGATTATGTTAAGCGCCTGCTGATAATTGCCGGTTTTAACCATCTGTACATATCCCTGCACATTGGTCCCGGCAGGACAGGAGGTTCTGCAGGGTGCGGTTGATCTTTTATCAATGACATACCTGACAGGCACAGCCTGCGGGAAAGAGATGTAAATGGCTTTTCTCATTAATGTGCTGACATCCCATTCATTGGGCATTTCGACAGGACATACTTTTGCACAGTCGCTACATCCTGTACAATTGGATTTTATATAACGGGCTTTATTATTTACAGTGACCTTGAAATTGCCGACAAAACCGCTGACATCTTCAACCTCGCAATAGGTCATCAGTTCAATATTTTTATCCTGGCCGACCTCAACCATTTTGGGTGTGCCGATACACGCCGCACAGTCAAGTGTGGGAAATGTTTTATCATATTGAAGCATGTGCCCGCCTACTGTTGGCTGTTTTTCAACCAGGTAGGCTTTAAAACCCGAACTGGCAATATCAAGGGATGCCTGCATTCCTGCGATTCCTCCTCCGACAACCAGTGTATTTGAATTTACCGAAAACCGGCTTGGGATAAGCGAGTCCTGATATGCGACTCTTTTAAGCCCGGCCTTTACAAGAATTCTTGCTTTTTCCGTGGCTTCATCTTCATCCTCAGTGACCCAGGATACGTGCTCGCGCACACAGACCACGTGAAGTGCATAGTAGGGATTAAGACCGGCCCGTTGACAGGCCGCCCTAAATGTTTTTTCATGCATCCTCGGCGAACATGAAGCAACAACGACCCGAGTCAGGTTTTGTTCCTTTATATCACTCTCAATGAGTTCCTGACCAGGATCAGAACACATAAACAGATAATCCCGCGAGATAACCACCCCGGGGAAGGTAGAGGCATACTCTGCCACCTCGCTCACTCGAACCCGATAAGCAATATTAATACCGCAGTGACAGATATAGAATCCGATTCGCTCAGACATGGCAGCTCTCCTGCTCAAGGCCCATATAATTGGTATCAGTTTTTCCGGTTCGATCCGAAAAATCAATTGATGTTAACAGCAGTTCAGCGACATCCTGAACTTTTATTTTATCCTTAACGTCCAGTTCAGTTACGGCATCATTCAGCATTTTGATGCAATATGGACACGCTGTAGCAATTACATCAGAGCCGGTGTTAACAGCCTCCTGAATGCGCAGTACTCCAAAACGCTTGTCTCCTGGATACTCCTTCCACGGGCCACCGCCTCCCCCTCCGCAACAGAAACTTCTTTCCCTGTTATTATCCATTTCGACAAGCTTTAACCCGGGGATGCTTTTCAGTACTCTTCTCGGTGCATCGTAAATACCATTGTGTCTTCCAAGATAACATGGATCATGAAATGTTACTTTCAGATCAACATTATGCACTGGTTTAAGGTTCCCTTTTGCTATAAGCCTGTCGAGAAGTTCAACATAGTGTTCACTATCTACAAAATTTTTCAATTCGTCATAATGTTTTTTAAAAGCATTCATACAATGGGGTGAAGAAGTTAATATTTTTTTAACACCAGCATTTAAAAACAGGTTTGTGTTCTTTCTTTCAAGGTCTAAAAATGTTTTCTTTGCCCCTATTGAAGCTGCCTGATCGCCGCAGCAGCTTTCCTTAGTTCCTAATGTTCCAAAAGAAACTCCGGCATTTTCAAGTAATTTTGGCAAAGCCCGGCCAGCCCTCTCACAGCCTTTTGAAGGACTTGTATCATACGCAGTTGTACAGCAGGTAAACAGGCAATACTCATTGTCCCGGCTAAATGCAGGTATGTCGATATCAGAGGCCCAGTCAAGACGGGTTTCCGGCTTGCCGTTCCATGGGTTCTGGTTTTTTTCTAAACTTTTAACAGGGGCCTTGAAATATTTGGGAAGTTTTCCGGCTATTACATTTTGCTCGCGAACGGTTTTTACAAGATCGATTATTTCGATACCTCTGGGGCAGTGCTCAACACAGCTGCCGCAAGTGGCACAATCCCAGACAGCTGTGTCCACTGTCTCACGGGTACAGGTTTCAAGGGAGATGTTACGAAGTATCTGGCGGGGGCTGTAATAGGTCAACTGGCTCCAAGGGCAGACACCTGAGCAGATACCGCACTGCATACAACTCATAAAGTTGTCACCAACATCCTTTGTCACTGTTTCAAAGTCAACCTCAGACTCTTTTGTGGCTTTTTCTTTCAATGTGGTTAAAAAAATGGCAAGCGGCCTATAAAAAAGATGCGATAATTTTCCAAAGGGAAGCATGATGCAAAGCATTCCGACACAGATGGCGACATGGATCGTGTATATGGTATAGGTGGCTATCGGCCACCCGGCAAGACGAAATATATGAATCAAAATCCCGGTAAATGCAACCACAAATAATAAGACAAGGAAAAATATATCCGTAAAATCAGAATACCTGTGAAGCTTTTCTTCTTTTAAGCGCCACCGGCTATACAACATATTTCCTGAAATAAGCATTAATGTAATTGTGGCATAGTATCCGAAAATTCGCGTTGGATGCCAGAAGGGATGTATAATATCAGTCTGAAATACTTCAAGGAAACCAACAACAAGAACTTCCATTGTGACATAACCGGAAAACAACAGAAAGTGTCGTAACCATCTGCTGCTGGGTCCGGTTCCACATTTACGCCACCGTTTTTGTGTCAGATAGTGGAGCAAAAAAACCGGGGCCTGAATTATATAGGTTGTAATGGGTATTTTTGTACCTTTCATGATACCAAGATACATTCGAAACCCGTTTGAGATGAGCAATGTCCCGAGTATGGCAAACATGATCATGTCGCCTGTATGTACCCAGTGTGCAGGCGCAAATGAATTCAATGCCACCCGATCAGTAATAACGAGCCCATGGCCAAAAAGAAAAAGGAGGATGATACCTATTGCTACAACAAGAAAAGCGCCCACTTCCCATCTGGGTGATGTATAGAATTTATAAGCAAGGCCGGTCCAGTCAAACTGCGTTGTCAACCAGCGACGTGTGGCCATCATGGTCTCAGCCGGTTCAGCACCGCGGGGGCAGTCTATATTACAGTCGCCACAATAATAACAGAGCCATGGTTCAGGTGACTCAAGTAATTTGTCTTTTAGCCCTAGCTGAATAAAACGGTATATTTTTCGTGGAAATGTAGTGGTGCCGGTTGATAACGGACAGGCAGCAGAGCAGTTTCCGCACTGCATACAGATATCCATATCCCTGGCTCCAAATTTTGAGATTTCATGAGACAGTCCGTGATCAATACAGTTATTCACCAATTCAGACCATTCCCTCTAATTCAATTTCCTTCCACGGTCCTGTTATAAACACTAATCAAACCAATGCGTTAAAACCTGTGAAAGCAGGAACTGAACATTTATCTTTATGAAGACATTTTCTATTTTGCTAGACTAATATAATTTTCATAACATATTTTCAATCAGAATGAAAACAGAACCAGGGGATTCAAACCTGCTCCAAAACAATTTTAAATATCCGACGAATCGGTTCTGCGGCTCCCCAGAGGAGTTGATCGCCTACAGTATAAAGAGTAAGATACTCGGGTCCGATGTTAAGTTTTCTTATCCTCCCGACCGGTACATCCAACTTGCCGGTTACCTCCGCGGGAGTGAGCTCCTTAACAGTTTCTTCCTTTATGTTCGGTATTATTTTTACCCAGTCGTTTGCCTTGGCAATAATATTTGATATCTCGTCTATGCTGATGTCCTTTGTAAGCTTTATGGTTAATGCCTGAGAGTGGCACCGCATTGAACCTATTCTTACACAGATTCCATCGATAGGAATCGGGCTTTCGGTTTGGAGTATCTTGTTTGTCTCAGCATATCCTTTCCATTCCTCACGACTCTGTCCTGACTCCATAGGGCTGTCTATCCATGGAATCGCACTTCCGGCCAGGGGGACGCCAAAATTATCGACAGGAAAGTCTATACTGTTCATGGTTTCGATTACATTACGATCAAGTTCTGCAATCGGAGACTCCGGATCATCCAGGTAATCGGATGCAGCGTTTCCAATGGCAGACATCTGTGACACAAGTTCTCGCATATTTTTCGCACCTGCTCCTGATGCTGCCTGATATGTCATTGATGTAATCCATTCGATCAGGCCTTTATGCAACAGTCCCCCGACAGCCATAAGCATAAGGCTGACAGTACAATTGCCACCGATGAATTTTCTTATATTAACGGACAATCCTTTGTCTATAACATCCCGGTTTACAGGATCGAGCACAATAATACTGTCTTCGTCCATTCTGAGTGCAGATGCCGCGTCAATCCAGTAGCCTTTCCAGCCTGATTCGATAAGCCGGGGATAAACGTCTTTAGTATATCCGCTACCCTGGCAGGTTACAATAATATCCATGGATGACAGCTTTTCAATATCGTTTGCGTTCTGGACAACCGGTGTATCTATACCGATATCAGGACCCGGCTTCCCTGTCTGGGATGTAGAAAAAAAAAGCGGTTCAAACCCTTTGAAATCACCCTCCTCAACCATCCTGCCCATAAGGACGGACCCCACCATACCTCGCCATCCTACAAATCCGGCCTTGATCATGATACCCCCATATTCATTTTTTCCATGTTAAAAAAACGTTCGGTCATTTATTTGATACGATTTTCATCCTTAAAATATAAAAAGCAGGCCGGCGTGTCAATACACGAATTCCGGGGACAGTATATCTATTTCTTACAATAAAGACACAGGCTATCTTGCTATTATTTCGTGAAAAGAAATAGATATACTGTCCCCGGAATTCCCCCTACATTTTTTTAGAATTTTTCTATGAGCTCTCCCCTTTGAATAAAAGACTCAATATTGATGCATGTTTTCCTTAATACAGATAGAGCTGTTTGCATTTCATTATATACAGGGTCTTCTTCTCCGATCAGTCTTCTAGTTTTTTCGAGCAGGTTTTCATTCTGCTTTAAGTTAATTTTCAATTCTTTTAGCAGAACCTTACGTTTTTCATGCTTTTCCTGTTCACGGGTGATAATCGGTAAAAGCCTTTGAATCGAATATTCAACCAGTATATCACGAGGCGCATCACAGGTTTTTGAAATTCTATCAAGTAAAGACAACGTGCTTCTGCTGATAACATACGTTTTTTGAATACTCTCTTTTTTTCTGGGTATAAAAGGTTCTGCTTCACTTGCAATAAAATTCAAGACATCAGCATCACCGATTAAATGGTCAAAAAGCGATTTTTGTTTCACACCGAGATGAATCGAAACAGCACTCATTGCATCTATGGCTCTTCGAGTCAGCTTAAACGTTGCACGAACAGATTGCCGGCCCAGAAGATCAGAGGTTGTGGTTTTGGGTAGAGATAACCTACCTGTTTTTTTATCTTTTTCATCCATTATTCATTTGCCTCCTGTTTTCAAAGCCGTTACATTACTAATGGCGCTGATTCATTTTTAGTAATGTAACTTTTTTAGCAGTTTATTTATTGACACATTCTTTTTAGTACATATCTTTTGACTAAACAACAAAATTTTAATGAAAAATAAAAAACTTATAAATAGGAGGAAGGCTGATGAGCAAGGTTATAGGAATCGATCTGGGCACTACAAACTCGTGTGTGTCAATTATTGAGGGGGGCGACCCCAAAGTTATAACCAATGGTGACGGTGGGAGAACAACGCCCTCAATCGTTGCAATTGCAAAAAATGGAGAAAGGCTTGTTGGACAGACGGCTAAACGGCAAGGCGTAACCAACCCGGAAAATACGGTATTTGGCATTAAGAGACTGATCGGCAGAAAATATAACGCTCCTGAGGTTCAAAAAGATATTTGCATTCTCCCATATAAAATCGAAAAAGGGAAAAACGAGGATGCAATGATCAAGCTTCAGGAAAAACAATATAGCCCTGCAGAGATATCATCATATATTCTTGCCGATATCAAAAAGTCTGCAGAAGAGTATCTGGGCGAAAAAATTACTGATGCGGTTATCACGGTACCTGCATACTTTGATGACAGCCAGAGGCAGGCGACAAAAGATGCCGGAAAAATAGCCGGGTTGAATGTTCAAAGAATTATCAATGAACCAACAGCTGCTTCGCTTGCCTATGGCCTTGATAAAAAAGGCGAAGAAAAAATAGCTGTATTTGATCTTGGGGGCGGCACATTTGACATTTCGATATTGGAAATCGGAGATGGAGTATTTGAGGTTAAATCGACAAATGGGGATACACATCTTGGGGGAGAAGATTTTGATCTGCGGATCGTCGACTTTCTGGCAAATGAATTTCAAAAAGACCAGGGAATAGACATCAGGGGCGATAAAATGGCTTTGCAAAGATTGAAAGAAGCTGCTGAAAAAGCAAAGATGGAATTGTCATCCTCAATGGAGACTGATGTGAATTTACCGTTTATTACAGCAGATGCAAACGGCCCCAAACATCTTAACATCAAAATAACCCGTGCAAAGCTTGAAGCGCTTGTATCCGACCTTCTGGATAAACTGGATGGGCCATGTCAAACAGCTCTAAAAGATGCCGGTATGCCTATCAATGAAATTGGTGAAGTTATACTGGTGGGTGGAATGACCAGAATGCCGGCTGTTCATGAACGTGTAAAAAAGACATTCGGCAAAGAACCCAATAAGGGTGTCAACCCCGATGAAGTGGTCTCCCTTGGAGCTGCAATCCAGGGCGGTGTGCTTAAGGGCGATGTGAAAGATGTACTGCTTCTTGATGTAACACCGCTTTCCCTTGGTATTGAAACTCTTGGCGGTGTGATGACAAGGCTGATCGAGAAAAATACTACCATTCCTGCAAGGCAGAGTCAGGTTTTTTCAACAGCCGAGGATAACCAACCGGCAGTAACGGTTCATGTGCTTCAGGGTGAGCGTGAGATGGCCGGCGGCAATAAAACCCTCGGACGGTTTGAACTGACCGGCATCGCGTCGGCTCCCAGAGGAATGCCGCAAATAGAGGTGGCTTTTGACATTGATGCGAACGGTATTGTGAATGTGTCTGCCAAGGACCAGTCAACCGGTAAAGAACAGTCAATTCGAATCACTTCATCTTCGGGTCTGTCAAAAAATGAAATCGACAGGCTGATAAAGGATGCTGAAATGCATGCAGAAGATGACAAAAGAAAAAAAGATCTTGTAGATGCAAGGAATGCTGCGGATGCAATGATATATTCTACTGAAAAAGCGATTTCCGAGGCCGGAGATAAAGTTGACAGTGCGACAAGTAGCCGTATCCAGGAAACCATTTCCAATCTCAAACAGGCAATGGGCAAAGATGACGCATCTGAAATCAAGAAACTGACCGAGGAACTAACACATGCTTCGCATGCACTTTCCCAAACCATGTATCAGAATACTCAGAGCTGTGGGTCCGGGCATGGGAGCTGCGGGCAAAACCCTGAAACTTCCAATACATCACAATCGGATGACGATGTAATCGATGCTGAATATAGAGAAGTTGCGTAGCAGGCCGTAAATATCTTCTTCCTGGTACATTACACCACACCAGCTGAGAGTACCATCTTTCAGCTGGTGTTATATTTTATTCATTTTTGAGGGCTAAAATGTAATCACTTCAAAACCTTCTTCCTGATATTGTGCCATGCTTGGATGGCCTGCAATACCTTCCAGGAGCTCTATATCCTGTGATTTCACATCGTCCAAAACTCCTATCTTTGCGGAACAGGCACGGCAAGCACCTGCTATAAGACCGGCCTGTTTTGCCTTCTCCCATAATTTATGCATTGGATTTTCTTCCCTGCCCAGTTCGGGAATCAACTTTGTGGCCGTCCCTTCCACAACTATCTTTGCTTCATGTCCCCGATCGTTCCAGTCCTTTGCATTTAAAAGAACATGAATAAAGCACATGGGATCACTGTTAAATACAAAAAGAGCTATTTTTTTCATTTTTTCTCGTCCTTCTTTAACAATTATGCCTTCCAAAGACCGTGAAGATTGCAGTGTTCACGTGCTGTTATGCTGTCCGCATCGATTTTAAATGTTGCTTCCGGAGCTTCACCGGGATTTAAATACTGAAAATAGGATTTTCCATCTGCAATAATTTCCACCCACTCTATATAATGTTTGTCTTCCATGGGATGGGCCACGTTACCGACTTTAACCTTGAACCCATCGGCTGTTTTCTCGATAACCGGGACATGTTTTTCCTTGGCAGCATCCACAGTATTTTCAACGAGCAGGGTCATTGCCTGACCGCAGCATACAAGCTGGCCATCACTGCCGTGAAGCACTTCAACGATATT
>JAFDJC010000337.1 GCA_019307665.1 Deltaproteobacteria bacterium
GAAGCCGAATTACATGGCAAGCACCTTGAAGACGCTGCCGAATGTCACGCAGCTAAACTGGAACTTTTAAAAGCAGAAACACAATCTCAGGTAGATGCTGCATTGAAGAAGGTACATGTTTTATGCTACTAAAATAGAAAAATCTCGTGAAAAGTATTAATAAATAACAAGGTGTTTGTTCTCATTCAAAATCCGGACCGTTTTAGACATTAAAATTTTACTTAAAAGAGATATTAAAAACTAACACCAAAAAAAATTTACGTGATTAGAAATAAGCTGCATCAGTTTTGCTATTCAAATTAGAGCCCTTCTCCTTTTAACAGCATCAGTTTCAACTGGCGTTTGTCGTCGTTGGCCATGTAGACGGTACTGGACGGAAAAGCGAATTCGATATCTTCTGTTTCAAACCTTTTCATGATTTCAAGACAGGTTTTTTGGAGCCACTCCTGAAAGTCCCAGTAATCGGGAGGATGATACCAAGCTATCACCATAATGTTTAAGCTCCAATCACTAAAAGCATTGAAAAAAACCCGTGGTGGAAAATCCTCTTTCATCCCTTCATGGTTTTTAAGGATTTCCCGGATCATTTGAACAGCCTTTTCGACTTTTTCCGGCGGCGTATGATAGGTGATGCCGATGTTGGTAAGCCAGCGAATATAAGGTCTCTCGCCGATATTTTCCAGAGAGGCGTTGGATAACTTTTCATTTGGAATGGTCACCAGGTGGCCTGTACGTGCCCGAATTCTGGTGCTCCTGAATCCTACGGATTCAACGACTCCATCGTGTTGATCGAGAATGAATCTATGCCCTACCTTAAACGGCTTATCAAGAAGTATGGTCAGGGTTCCGAAGAAATTAGCGATGGAATCCTTGGCGGCCAGGGCCACGGCCAAACCGCCGATCCCCAAAGACGCAAGCAGAGGACCGATTTCGAGCCCTGTGAGGTTTTGAATGACAATGATGCCACCGATGATAATAATGAAAACCTTGAGCGTTTTGGAGACAATCGGAACCAGCATGTCATTGATGGTGCTTTCGGAGGCGGCCGCCCATTTTTTCAGGTACACATCCAAAAACTTTACCAAAGAGATGATGAACCAGAAAAGAGCGATGGTTCCACCGACATCGGCCGCCTTTTGCATCACTATCCGGACAAGGTTACCCCCTCCGGGCGTATGGAAATGGCTGTACAACGGTGATAGAGCACCATAGATACCATAAGACCAGATAAAGAGGGAAAGTGGTCTGGAAAGAGCCTGAAGAAAATGCTGCCGCCATGAGACAACATCTATTTCAGGTGGTACCTTGCGAATGGCCACTTTGATTAACCATCTCAGCAGCCGTTCAATCGTGACCACTAAAAAGATCAAAGAGAGACAAATGATCAATTTAAGCCAGGTTATTCCGGAAAAAACTTCGATCTCGACCCACTTACCGATTTTTAAAGAAGCTGAATGGCTTAATCTGTCAATCTTCTTCTCGATACGCTTTCCGGCTTTATCAATTGCCTTGACTTCTGTGTTGGGAGCCTGGGTATTATTTTTAGCTTGGACGTTAAGGGTTTTTTTTGGCACTTCACCCTTTGGTGTGGTCTGTGCTAAAACGCAGCAGGGTGCTATTATCCCAACAACAATGCTAAAAAATAAAAAAAATCCTAAGACAAAATTCGTTCTCGATTGCATTTTTCCTTCCTTTTAGGGCCCAAATTTATTTCAACAATACCTTTTTATATTACCAAGAGGGAATATACAGCAGAAAGCACAGCAGTTACCTGCCTTTATATTCGGTAAGCGATTCATTTTTTTTGTTTAGAATGCACCCAATCAGAATTATATTTCAGAGGTTTTAAAGCCTCCGGCACTGTCGGCCGAAAAAGATCATTGGAGATCTATTTAATATATTTCGTGGCCACAAAATAGACCGAATCTTCATGTTCTATGAAAACATTTATATAGAGGGCGCTGCCGGCAGATGCGATGACTTTATTCAGGTTAATAAGGCCATTTTTATCAGAGTGAATATTTTTGATAATTTTCATTTCAGATGTCATCAGTACGAGCATTTCATCTGCCGCAGGCTCATATTCACCACAAGGCATAATTCGGCCGGTGTCAACTGTCCATGTCATTTCAACTGTTTCACCCCGGCTTTTTTCAAAACCTTTACTTAAAACTGGCGGGCCCAAGACTGGAAATGCGATTCCTATCGGTAATAAAACAGTTGTAGCAACGCCACTGACATCCTGAGAGCGCTTTCTTTCATGTGCGAGCTTTTCCACTTCCTCAAAGCAGTATTTTCGTTTTGAAAGAAGATACGTTTCAGAGCTTGCTTTTTTGGAAAAGTTATAAATATATCCCGCTGTTTCCCCTGGAATAGATTCGCCATCAGTAATTTCGGTGACGTAGCTTTTATTTGCAGATGCACAACCTATTGCTGCCATACATATAAGCAGGATAAAAAAAGTTTTAAGGTATCTATATGTCATAATACATCCTTTCAGTATAATATCTTCTCATCGCATTTCTTCTAAATGTTAATGAGATTATGATGTGTTGTGTATTTTGCACATTGGTTATTAGCATATAGGCAAATTCATTTCAAATATATTTTCCATCAGAAACCATCAGAATTAATGCAATAAAGAAAATAAAAGTAAATCCAAGTTAAACTGAAATACTTGGTAGTTCCTGGCTACGGTATTTTGAATCTGCAAAGCAGCAGATATTATATCTTCCTGATATTACACATAAATAAAACTTGGCACGGTACTGGCTATATAGAAAGAAGAAAGACTGAACAAGAGAACAAGGTCTGAAAAATAGGCCATGCCGGTAATTGAATCAATTCAAGAGTAGGCATTATGAATTTGAATTGTCAATACCTTATGGGCTGATCCATAGAAACGGCCACAAAATCATAGTCGTGAATTTTAAAAAGAAATATTTTGGAGAGGCAAATGTAAAAATTAACCAAAAATCGATTACCTTTTA
>JAFDJC010000133.1 GCA_019307665.1 Deltaproteobacteria bacterium
GGGACCACTTATCCAGGCACCTGAAGCCCCTGAATGAGATCCGATAAAGTATGGTTCGGAAGGCATGATTTCAGAAGGGCCTTCTTCAGGAAATACATCTTTTGATGCCCAGAGAATCGCCTGGCTAATTGTCATATCCAGAAAATCCTCCCGTGCTTCGGCTTCAAGTTTTTTTAATTCCTTTTTATATGCCTTTTCATCCGGCGCTGCTTCCGCAATTTTTGCGATTGCCTTGTCAGTATGAATCAATATCGGGCCATCGCCTTTTTCAAACATCTCTTTCATCATCAAATGATTACGCAGGCAGGTGGGAATAGGTTTTACATTTCCATAAGGAGGCCAGTTGTGTAGCTCGCCTCCTTCAGCTAGGCCTTCTCCCATGTAATTAAAGCCGGTGGCCGAAGTCGCGGTTGCTTTAAAAAGAAGGAACCATGCGCCAACCGGACCGTATCCATCCTTGTATCTTGCAGGGATAAAGACAACCTCCTGAGAACTCATCTCGGCACCTGCAGTTGTCGTAAGATAGGAACTGGAGCCGGAATTCCATGGCGGGTACCATGCCCTTCCCAGCCCTTCGCCGGTTGACCGGGGCCTGAAAACATGAACAGCTCCACCAGCACTTACAATACAGGCTTTAGCTTTAAATACATAAATTTTATTTTCCCTTGTACTAAAGCCAATAGCGCCGCATACCCTGTTTTTATCATTTTTATCAAGTAAAAGCTTAGTGATAAATACTCGCTCATACAGATTATCAATGCCAAGCGCATTTTTTGCCGCTTCAGCAACAATAGCCTTGTATGATTCACCATTGATCATGAGCTGCCATCTGCCTTCATGGACATAATTGCCCTCTTTATCCTTCCAGATGGGAAGACCGTAGCCTTCAAACATGTGAACACTGCCGTTAACGTGTCTGGAAATATCCATTACAAGATCATCCCTGCAACACCCCATAAGATCCTGACGAACATAGCTGAGATAATCAACCGGTGTATTATCTCCCTGATACTGATTTATAGCGGAGAGTCCCATGGCAACAGCACCGCTTCGTTCCATAGCGGCTTTATCTACAACAGTCACTTTTAAATTGTTTTGTTTTGCCCAGTGCACAGCCTCTACACATGCACCGGAACCAGCCATTCCAGGACCTATAATTAGCAAATCGGTTGTCACTTCGACTGTTTCAAATTCCTGCATAAGTTATCCCTCCTTTTTCATTGCTATTCAGATAAAGTCCAAAGTTTATCTGTTTTTAAGCAAGCTGGTTCAGCAAATAATAATTGGTCATCCAGAGTGCCGGAACCTTCGCCAAAGCCGCCATCCGGAGAGACTGTGCCTTCCGGTACGGTTCGGATGGGAAATTTAAAACGTTTTATGGTACCGCCTCTGAATTTTACAGTCCACATAATATCATCGCTGCCTCTCATCGGCTGACAGCTTGCGCCAAGAGGAGTAAAATCAGCATATCCTCTTACCTCAACAGCCTGTGTGGGACAAATTTTTACACAATTATAACATTCCCAGCACATATCGGGCTCAGAGTTATAAGCCTTCATAAGATCCTCATCAAGTTTCATGAGATCATTTGGACAAATGTATTCACATGCGGTCTTATCTCCGCCTTTGCATCCGTCACATTTTTCAGTAATAACAAAACTAGGCATATTACCCCCTTTGATTGAAAAGTTATATGGTTATTGATATACAATCATGTACCTAAATTATCAGCACTCTTATCAGCTTCAAGATGGCTTTGCCATGCCTCCTCTCCCCATAGATCCGGAACAGTCTCTTCAATTGGCATTATGCTTTCCCAGCTCACATCGATTTCAGTAAAAATATTTTTTAAATCCTCTTCTCCCGGCGCCATCCAAATGCAGTACCGAATACCTTTTTTTTCGTTAAAATAAGTTTTTAACCATGTTGCATATTCAACATTAGCCAGCTTTCTCCAGTTTGACTGAACTTCCTTGCAATCAATACCCGGATTATTATGAACTACCATAAATTTTTTCAGTTTTGACATATTATCCCTCCTTGTTTTGCGAGTGATTAAAAGAAACCCTTATTTCCCAACAGACAAAACAGTATAAAAAAATCAAACCTGATATTTTTGTATGGAAGTAGTGAGATTTAAGTGATGAGTTTTGAGTAGTGAGCCATGAGTTCATTATAACTATTTCATATTTTGTTATAACCTTTTAGCGCAGGCTACGTGTTTCAAGATATTATAACGCAATAATTATGCCATATTTGTTATGATTTAATAATTTGCGTAAATAGATTTAAATACAGGTAGTTAAATAAAGATTAACAAAAAGGAAACTGTTATTGATAACGGTCATCATTTGTTATAGCGTCACCGGTGGCGCTATAGGCAACGCTACCGACAACGCTACTTGAAATCGTATAGCAGGAATTCAGGATATTTTTTTGACATGGCTCACATATTATCCTTTTCAAGGACAGCAGTATAATATATTGCGGATTTTTTTTTTTTTTTACAAATGTGATTGGATCGCAATAGTTTTCCAATGTATTTTGACACTTCATTGATATGCATACCGAATACTTCCGCGATTTGATCAATCGTGCAGGGCCTTCTCTGCAGCATGGATAGAATCGCATCTTCATTCACCTGAATATTTTCTGTTTGGTCGGTACTGAATTCCGCGATAATTTCCGCAGGCGGATCAAACAGACCGGTTAGTTTTTCCAAACGATTTTTTGGTAGTACAGCGGCAAAAGTTTCAGCCGGTGGACGAACAGCGGTGTTAAGTTGAATCCGATCCGGATTGATTTCTTTTATCAGTGCTGCAATTTTTTTAACATCATCAGGCATTGAATTCATACCTGCAAGAAGAAAGACTTCCATCCATAGTTCTCCATTGAACTGTTCGCGAAATTTTTTTTGACCTTTCACTATCCTGTCAAAATGCAATTGATGGTGCGGCCGGTTAACCCATTCAAAAGAGTCCTGGTTCCACGCGCTAAGCGAGACTTTAACTATATCAGCATATGATGCCGCATGACGAACTTCCGGTAAGCTCAGCATCGAGCCATTGGTTAATAATACCGAAGGGATCGAGCTTTCCTTCAGGAATTCAAGAACTTTACCAAAACCAGTGTGAAGAGTCGGTTCTCCTGATCCGGAAAGAGTAATGTAATCCGCGTTGCCATCAGTTTCTAACCAGTTTTCGATTTCCGCAATAACTTCTTTAATGGGAACATAGTCTTTACGTTCAACTGTTTTTTGCGAAGTCTTTCCAAGCTGACAAAAAATACAGTCAAAATCGCACGTTTTAAAAGGTGTAAGATCGACACCTAATGAGCGTCCAAAACGACGCGAAGGAACAGGACCAAACAGATAGCGATATTTCCCTTTTTTCATATTCTTTCAATTCCTTAATGTTTTATTAAATTCTTTAAATTATCCTCTTCCAGCGGTTATATCAAAGACTGGTTCTCTATGTCATGATTTTTTACTAAGGGTATATTCCATTTCTTCATATATTTCCATATAGTAGTTCTATTCAAACCGGCTTTTCTGGCCGCTTCAGCCTTGTTCCATTCACATTTATGAAGAAGCTCTATCAGTGCATTCTTAGAAAGTTTTTTTCGAGAGTGCAGAGTATGCAAAGGCTGATTTTTTATTGGCTTTGATAGTGTTGTTGTATTATATTCAGCCCTGCGGATTTCAACCGGGAGGTCAAACATATTGATGACACCGTTTTTCCGGCAAAGTACGAAAGCGTGCTCAATCGCATTTTCAAGTTCTCGCACATTGCCCGGCCAGGGATAATCCATTAGCATTCGCATGGCATCGGCAGGCAGCCCCTTGATTTTTTTGCCTGTTTTATTGTTTTGAGTTTTTACAAATTGACTACAAAGGAGAGGGATATCTTCTTTTCGATGTCTCAAGGATGGTACATGGATTGGAAAAACCTTTAGCCGGTAATACAGGTCTTCACGAAATTCTCCTTTGCGCATTAGTTCTAAAAGATTTTTATTTGTGGCTGCGACAATTCGTATATTCACTTTTCTTTTTTCTGATTCGCCTACACGCTCGATTTCTTTTTCCTGCAACACCCTAAGGAGTTTGACCTGTATAAACGGGCTGATTTCACCTATTTCATCAAGGAAAACGGTTCCACCATCTGCCTCTTCAAATCGTCCTTTTCTGTCTCTTGTTGCTCCCGTGAATGATCCTCTTGTATGGCCGAACAGCTCGCTTTCAAGCAAAGATTCGGAAAGTGCGCTGCAAGTTACGGTTATAAGAGGCATGCTTGACCGTGAGCTGTTATGGTGAATCGCCCCTGCTACAAGCTCTTTTCCGGTACCACTTTCACCCTGGATTAAAATTGTTGCATCGCTGGTAGATGCGGCTTCTATTGCTGAAAAGACTTTATTCATTTCATGGCTTTTCCCTATAATATTATCAAACCTATGAAATTCTCTAAGTTTACGGTCTGCTTGGGCAAGCTTTTTTCTGGCGTTCTTGAGTTCTGTAAGGTCAGTAACGGACTCAACAACACCGACGATCTCATTTTTTTTGCCTTTAACCAGCTGAGCGTTTTTCATGACGGGGATATCGTTCCCGTTTTTATGCCGCATAAGACACTCTTTAGAGTCTATACGATCATGTTTGCAAATACCGCATTCTAAAAACCCTCTTGGCCATTCTTTGTTAAAGCAATTGTCAAATTCAAGAATCATACAGCTTTGGCCGATTGCCTCATCCGAGCGATAGCCGGTAATACGTTCCATGGCTGGGTTCCATGAGGTGATGTTTCCCTTTTTATCAAGGGTAAAAACTCCATCCGGAAGTGTTTCTAAAAGTTTTACTGCAAACTTGGGGTCGAATGCATATTTATCATTACGGTTCATAGCTTTTTATTTTTCTCCAGCGTTGACGACAACGTTGACTAAACGCTATTGACAACGCTTTAACAGAAGCGATGCTTGTCTGTCAATACAATTAAAACGTACACTTCCAAATGACAAGCCAAAAATACTATTATAACAGTTAGTTTTGAAAATGATAGAGAGTTTTGACACTGTTGGCACAATTGTTGAGTTCATAATTTTGAAATAAATTGAAATCTATATAAGAAGGAGGCTGATATGGGTACAAAAAAAATAGATAATGGAAAATTATTTGAAAGAACAATAAAAAAGGGAGTATGCCTTGTGGATTTTAACGCGCCCTGGTGTGCCCCATGTAGAGCCCAAGAACCAATTTTGAAAAAGCTTGCCGCAAACTATGACGGCAGGGCGGTTATTGTGGAAACAAATGTTGATGTAAATATAGAAATTACGCAGAAGTTTAATATACAAAATATTCCAACGCTTATTCTTTTTAAGGATGGCAGGGAAATAAATCGATTTGTTGGACTACAAACCGAAGATGAGCTTTCAGGTGCTATTGAAAGAGAAACATAGATTTAAAAAACAACTTGATTTCAATAGAAATGAAAAATAACATTGAAAGTTAATAAAAAGGTAAAAAGGATTTTTAATATGATTGAAAAAGAACAAAAAGAACTAACTGAATTCATCGAGGCATGGGAGGAGACAGACACAAATATTAAAAAGGCTTTTTTACAGTTGAAAAGCTTTCTTGAAGCAAAAGAAGACGCAATATTTTCTTTTAAGGCAAGGCCTGGCGTGAGTTATTCTTTGCGTACTGCTTGCCCAGGGCAGGAAAGAGAGCTTTTTGTGATGGCGGATGTTATAGATGACGATCCGGAAAACAGGTGGCTTTCTGTATGTTTTTATGGAGATATGATAAGTGACCCTGAAGAGAGGGGCGACCTTATTCCCGAAGGACTTCTGGGACAAGACGGTTATTGTTTTGATATAGATGAAGGAGAGGAAGGGCTTCTTAAATATATTGAGGCGCGCCTTGATGAAGCATATCAGGTCGCATCATCATGATTCTGTTTTTCAGATTCAGGGCAAATTTTAAGATAAAAAAATGAAAGGAGAAAAAAATGTCAGTATTGCCGGGAAAGGTGAGTGAAGCGTGGAACGATCGTAAAGGGCCGATTATATTTACCACTGTAAATAAAAATGGAATTCCGAATGCTATTTATGCCACATGTGTCAGCAAATTCAGTGAAGATACCATAGTGATTGCGAACAATTATTTTAACAAAACACAAGAAAATATTTTGGCGGGAAGCAAAGGATCTATTCTTTTTATTACTAACGATGGCAAAGCGTTTCAGATTAAAGGCTCAATCGAATATCACACGAGCGGTAAAATTTTTGATAATATGAAGGAATGGAACCCAACGGAGCATCCAGGCCATGCTGCAACAGCCTTGAAAGTTGAAGAAGTTTATTCGGGTGCAGAGAAACTATTATAACCGGGACTAACCATTATGGAGGAAGGCTATGACTCTCAATAAGAGAATTTTATTAATTGATGATGATGCTGATTTTAATATGATTATAAGAAGATATTTAGAAAAACAGGGATTTGAAGTTGAGAGTGCATATAATGGAAAACAAGGCTTGGAAAAAGTATATGACAATCCTCCGGATTTAATTCTTCTCGATGTCATGATGCCGGAAATGGATGGATATAAAGTATGCTCCGAATTAAAGAATGACAAAAATTATGATGAAATACCGATTATTTTATTAACTAGCGTTGGAGATAATGTCACTTCGGGGGAGGTAGAAAAGCCTCCTACAAGGTATTCACATCAAGGCGGAAGGAGTGTGGTGGCTGACGATTTTCTATCCAAACCTTCATCTGCAGAGGAAATTACTAAAAGCGTCAGACGATTGTTGGATGTTTGAGATTAATAACCGGATAATTTCAAAATACATGGATTGTGAATTGAGGAGATCTGTTTATGTTAAATCAATCTGAACGAAAAGCCATTATTCTTTATTATACATGTTCTAAGAATACGGAACGGCTGGCAAAAGAAGCAGAACTTGTTACCAAGGAATGTGGTTGGCAGACCGAATCAATTTTACTCCGTACAGCTGTTAAAGAAGATATTCAACCAGAGAACCTTGATTTTATAATTCTCGGAACGCCGGTTCAATATTTTACGGTTCCCGAGGCAGCATTGAAGTTGATAAAAAAACTTCCGGAATTTAACGGGACTCCTGCTTTTGTATTTTCAACCTATGGTGGATGCGTTACAAATAATGTTCCATATATTTTAGCAAAAGAATTGTCAAAAAAGGGCGCAAAAATAATTGGCGGCGCTCAATTCCTGGCTCCCCATTCATGTCGGATAAACGGAGATGCCGCTATAGGAAATGTTGAGGAGGCATTTGGAAAGGGTCGCCCGAATGAAAAGGAATTGGATAATTTTAGAGATGCAATTTCACGGGCAGTCAGAAAAATCGAAAGCGCAGAAGCGCAGTCAATTGATCCAAATCGTTTGAAAATCAATACAATGAGCTTTATTTCTTCTTTTATGGATAGCTTTTCTTCTCTTAAAATGAAGAGACTTTTCATGCCTCATGTTGAAATAAATTCGGGAATGTGTACAGGCTGCAAAAAATGCAGCATTGTCTGTGATTCCGAAAGCATCGATTATGATGAGGATGATATGGTTTTAATCGACAGAAATACATGCACAAAATGTTATGCCTGTATAGAACAATGTAATGAAGGCGCGTTGACGACAAATTGGAAGCAGGTGGAGATAATCGTACGTTCCATGAATAAAATAGCAAAAAATACAACCACAACGATTGTTTCCTGAAAAACTTAATGAAAAGATCCGGTGTTATTCTTTGGAACTTATATTCCACTCAGTTAAAAAATTCAAATATTCCCAGCCGATTTTTTTATTCAGGATATACAGCGAGCAATAATATTCTCTGCAACCTATGGGACGTCGCTCATATATAGTACATCTTCCGGAACTGTTTAAATAAGGACATGCATATATTTTTTGACCGTTATCGAGGTTAAGCCTGACTGTCTCTCCTGTTTCAGGATATCTTCCGCAACAGCTGTAAACCTTGTCGTCAATCGTGCATTTATCACAGGGATTCATTTTCGTTTTTACCCAAGGCACGGTGACATTTGGTGATATAATAGGCTATCTTTTCGGAATTTTGAAATTTAAGAAAATACTCCAATGCTTTTTTATGTTTTCCGAGATTCATCCAGCTCAATCCGATGCACATATGAAGATCTTCACTTGACGAATAATTTAATATTCCATTTTCAATAATTTCGATCGATTTTTTAAAATCTCTTTTCTTCTGCAAAAGCATGCCAAGACCCAAATAAGCCCTGTGATCCGGGAAGTATCTCAGGGCTCTTTCAAAGAGTTCTTCCGCAACGTCGGTATTTTTTTCCACAAAAGCATAGTCTCCATGGCTGAATGTCAAAGCAAGCCTTGATAAAAAATCCGCGTGCTTTTCATGCATCTCCTCTTTTTCCACTAATTTGATCTTCCTTGCAAAGAATGTCAGGTTCCTGTGGAATTCTTTTCTTATCTTTTTGCCGAATTTTTTTGCAAGGTTGGTTGACAATTTGGGCTCAGCC
>JAFDJC010000338.1 GCA_019307665.1 Deltaproteobacteria bacterium
TCATTTTCGGCAGATTTTAAAAAGCAAAAACCTTGAAATAGTCCACTATTACTGCGCCTTTTGCTCTTTACAATCTACCAAACCTAACCTAAATCTGAGCGCCAAAAATGTGAAAGTTATTTTTGCGCGAACCCTAAGTTTTAACGATCGGAAACTGTGGAAGGCCGTGGGAGGCTCTTTTTAGAAACCTGCATCACAAAAGATGACGGCGATTATGCCCGCCAAGCCCGAATTTCAAACAACGTAAAGGCAGAGAAGAGAAACTTGGAAAAGAAAAAGGACATCCATGACCGGATAGCCGCCTTCATTGCAAAACAGGTGGTCGAAAAAAAGTTTCTTGTTTTATTATTCATGATTGGTGCTACACTTTTCTGGCTATATCATTGTTCACACGTCAGGCTTTATACCTCTTTCTCCGACCTGCTTCCGGAACACCCCTACGTTGATCTGGCTGAAAAATATCCGTTTGGCGCAATAAATCGGGCATTGATTGAAATTCGCGTAAAAAATGGGACCATCTTCAATCAAAATACCCTTCAGAAGATTATCGATATCAGTGACGATCTCATCTTCACCGAGGGTGTGGATCGGAATAAAGTTATCTCCATCGGTGTGCGCAAAATAAAAAACCTGGAAGTTACTTCCTGGGGCTTACGTTTCCCTTCCCTGATGTTCCCCTACCCGCCAAAAACAGATGAGGAAATGGAACTGCTGAAGTCGAATATCTACTCCAACACGATGTATTACGGACAGTTGGTTTCCCTGGATTCAAAAGCGGCCCTTATCATTTCAGAGTTCCTTGAAGAAGGAACTGACTATGATTCGGTTTACAAAAAATTGCAGGCGCTCAAACACAAATATTCCGATGAGAACAATGATATCTATATCACCGGCAATCCTTATCTTTACGGTGTCGTCAGCCATTATATCGGCCAGACCATGAGGGTGTTTGCCATCACCGCGTTCGCCATGCTTCTGCTGGCCGCTGTTTATACAAGGCATATCCGTCTGACACTGCTCCCCCTTGCTTCCGCCATAGTTGCCGCTATCTGGGGTATCGGATTTGTCGGTTTTATGGGTCTTAACCTGGACCCCTTGATCCTGGTAGTACCGTTATTGATAAGCGCGAGAGCACTCAGCCATTCAATCCAGCATAACTGGCGGATTAATGAGGAGTATGCCAAGTCAAAGGATATTAGATCGGCCTGTGAAAAGACCATAAGCGCCCTTTTTTACCCGGGGGTATCCGGCATTGTAACCGATGCCATGGGCATATTACTGATCGCCTGTGTCCGTATTCCACTCATGGAAAAGCTTGGACTCATTTGTTTTTGCTGGGCCATGAGCATGCTGTTTGTAGTGTTGATCCAGGATACGATATTTTACCTTTACCTGCCGCCTATGAAAGATAAAGACATTGATGCCTGGCATGAAAAAAAACGCGCCGGTATGATGGAAAAACTGATGAAGCTTGTGGCTTTAAGCGGTAAGGGGCAAGGGAAACGGGTTATTCTTACTGTCGTCGCAATACTGGTGATCATAAGCGGATATTTCAGCCTTCAGCTACAGGTAGGGAATATCTACCCCGGTACGCCCATATTGCGTCCCACTTCACCTTACAACAAAGCCTGCGAGATCATGGCCACGGATTTTCCCGGTCTGATGGACCCTCTTCTTATCGTTGCCAGGTGCGATGGAGAAAGAGGGATACGAACGGCTAGGCTCATGAAAAAAATTTCCCACTTTCAATTCTATCTTATGCAGAATCCGTTGATAAAGAGGACGGTCTCTATTGCGGACCTGATTAAGACTGCAAACATGAGATTAATGGAAAACGATCCTCAGTGTTACCTGTTGCCCGATGACGATCAGGCCATAGGCGGGCATCTGCTGGGGTTAATGGGTGGCGGCGCTGAACCGGATGATTTCGACCAGTATTATACTCCTGACAGCTCTGCAGCGAATATCGTTGCCTTCTGCCAGGACCATACGGCAAAAACAGTCCACGAAGTCATCAGCTATTGTAAGGATTTTATCGCTCAAATCGAAGATGAGGATATCCATTTCGATCTTGCGTCGGGGGTCGTAGGGATTGTAGCGGCGGTCAACGATACTGTTGCAAAAGATCAGATCTTCATTCCGGTTGCCGCTTTTCTCATTGTTTTCATATGTTGCGCATTATTTTTCAGATCGTTTGTGGCTGCCGCTTTGCTGGTATTGCCGCTTGGTGTAGCGAACCTGTTCGTATTCGGCTATATGGGATTCGCCCATATTGGTCTCGGCCTCCAGACTCTGCCGGTATCTGCGATTGCAGTGGGTATTGGCGTTGATTACGGGATATACCTGCTGAGCCGTATCAGGGAAGAAACCATAAGACTTAAAGACCTTGAAGCAGGTATTGTGGAGGCCGTTAGGACTGCCGGCAATGCCATTACCATCACGGCCTTAATCATCATCACAGGGGTTGTTTTCTGGTTCATATCGGATATCAAATTCCAGTCGGATATGGGTTTCTTCCTGGCGTTGGTCACTTTCTTCCACCTGTTGGGCACACTCTTTTTCCTGCCAACCCTTGTCTTTATGGTAAAGCCGTCGTTTATATTAGGAAAGGTTGAAAGATAGCCCTTTTATTGTCCGCAGATTACGCAGATTTTAAAACAAAGGTACTTTAGTGGCTGGATGTTTACATTGTTTTCAACTCATACAAAGAGAGGACGTGAATATGAAAAGGCGAATCAATTCTTCATGGTTTCTATTTTCAGGCTTGGCGTTGCTGGCATTGTTTCTCCTTACCACAACGTTTTGTCTGGCATGGGAACTGCCGGAAAAAGTCCCTGGAGATTTTCAAGGAAAGTGGTATGGGATCCATTGCCCGAAAGTGAAGAAGAAAAACATGAGAGGACTTGTAGATGGAGAGGAGGCATTCCCAAACCAAACGATTATCAATTCGTGGGGATATAAGGCCAAGCCAATAGAGGAGA
>JAFDJC010000339.1 GCA_019307665.1 Deltaproteobacteria bacterium
TCGCTGGTGATTCTCTCGATACCGCTATCCGGATGCATCTCCCGGTATTTTTTAAGCAGGGCCATTGTCCGATCAAGGAGTTCTTGTGAAAACATCTTCCCCACAAGCGCCTCGCTGGTTTTCTTTGCAGTCATCTCGATAAATTTTTTATTTTCCTCCCTGTCGATACCGACCACCTGAATACCTGCTTTTTTGAGAAGTTGAATGGACTTCCTGTTTTTTTCGCGGATCACTTCCTTTGCCTTTTCAAAAAAATCCCTTGAAGCAGCCCTGACCACCTCCCGACTCTCGGGTGGTATTTTGTTCCATTGCTGTTTTGTAACAACCAGCGCACTTACAACGTTTCCTAATGGATATTCAGACATATACTTAAACCGTGTATACCAGCGGAGTGCAACTGCAGCAAGGGGCGGAGCACTGGCAGCATCTATGAGCCTCGTTGAGAGAGATGTCATTACATCTGTAATGGAAAGAGAGATCGGAGAAATATCCAGAACTTCACAGAGTGTATTGGCGACCACATCGTTCTCAGGCACCCAGAATTTCTGCTGACGGGCAACCTCAAGAGATGTTATCGGCACCTTGGAAAATGTATAAATAAAGCCGATATCATACCAGCCAAGCACAATAAAACCTTTCTTTTCAAATTCTTTGTTCAGGTATTCTTCCAGGTGGTTGCGAATATATTCAATTTCACCGTAATTCCTGAACACATAAGGAATATTCGTAATTCTGGATTCAGGAACAATCTGACCAAGACCGTAACCGGATAAAGTTGCGCCATGAAGCTGCTTAAATCGGATTTTTCTCAGCACATCTTTGGCATCTCCTTGAATTCCCCCATAATAAAACTTCAGATCAACCTGGTTTCCGGTTTTCTCAAGAATTAACTCCTTAAGTTTATCGTATGACCCCGAGGGGGCAATGGTTGCTATCTTAATCTTTACCGGTTCTTTTTGTGGGGCAGTCTGATTGCCGGAAAATGATATACCTGCTGAAATTAAAATAAAAAACACCGCCAAAATAAGTTTTTTCATTCTCTTTAACCCCCGCAACCTGTTTAAATTATACATACCGACTTTAATATACTGATATTATATATTGGCATTATATAATAGATAAATTTGCGGTTGTCCATGCCTTAATAAAAATTCGCTATAAGAACCGGCAGATATGAATACCTGCTGTTTGCTTTAAGCTGTGAACAATAATCAATTTCATTTGTCCCTAGGAAAAAAGCGTGATAGTGTCCTTTTATGACGAACCTACTAAACTCAAAAAAAACCATCTTCCTGATGCTATTTATTTCTCTATCGGTTTTGGCTGCCGGTAGTGAAAGTGCCATGTTGGGCAAAGTCACATACCTTTCCGGAAAAGCCCGCTTAAAAGAGAAAGATGGAATAAAATGGGATGAACTTAAAAACGGCATGCGTATTCATGATGCCCAAAACCTTGAGACTGCGGATCAGTCAAGATGTGAAATAAGTTTTAGAGGAAAAAGTGTTGTCAGGATTGACGAAAATACCAGTATCGAAATAAAAGAAAATATGAAAGGGATTGATAAGATAAAAATAGAAGATGGCGATATCTGGCTGGCGCATCTTCTTCCTGAAACCATGAGTGCTATTGAGATTGAAACGCCTTCAAGCGCATGCTCAATCCGCGGCACTGTTTACCGGTTATCCTGCAATAACAACCAGACAACCTACAGGTGTTATAAGGGCACCATTAAAGTCAACCCGATTTCAAACGGCAGTCAAACAAAACATGATAAAAGCTTTTTCATTCACAAGGGTGAAGAATTGATATTGGTTCGCAATTACATGGAATATTTAAAAAAGCAAAAAAGGGAATTTAATGAGTTTATCAATGAAAAAATGGATGCATTTGAACAGTATAATCAAGAGCAGATGCGGTCATTCAGTGAATCAGTGAATAGCGACATGGAAGATTTTAAAAAAATGAACGGATACTACGTAAGGTATAAAAAGTTCGATAAAAAAAAAGATATGGAAACCGACTGGGTCAGGTGGAATAGTGAAAGGGATAAAGAACTGGCAAACAGTCTTTTGGAGACAGACCAAACCGTAAATTAACTGCTCATTGTATAATCGTTTTAATCAAACTTCTCAGTAAGGCTGTAAAACTTATGGCCCCTTGAGGCTGAACAATATCAGAACTCAAAGGGCCAAAATTTTTACTTACTGATTTTTATAAGCACCGAACTCTTTTTCAATTTCTTTATCAAGGTCGTCATAGGCTTTTTTGGCCTGGAACTGCTGCCAAAGAGCAGCTTCATTTTTCATACTGGTTTGCACCGAATTTTTTACGGAAGCTTTTAATGTCTCGCTATCTATGTAGACAAGAACATAAAGGTCTTTGCTGGGGGAAATCCAGATATCTTTCTGTCTAGAGCCGCTGATGGTTTCTTTGGTAACCTGTGTTGAAACCTGTGACGAGACCTTGTCGACTGTTTCATCATCACCAATACCTGTCGACTGAGTAAAGTTTTTAACCATGTTTTTTACTTTTACACCAAGTTGTTTTGCAAGTTCATCCCTGGCATATGCAAGGGCTTCGGTTCTCGTAAAGTTCATGCCGGCTTTACTGATCTTTGCAGAACCAACTGCAGCGCTACCCTCTTCTACAGAGCTGCCACCGTCAAGAACCCATGAAGGTGCATCTTCGTACTCATCCACTGTGGAAGGCGTTGACGCACATCCACCTAAAAAAAACAGGGCAAAAACAAGAACAGTCACCAGTACAAATAATTGTTTCATAACGTTATCCTCCTTTTTTAATAATTTCAGGTTTTATATTTTTAAAATCAGGCATGGCCATGCCGGCTTCAGCATTAATATATGTAGGGTCGCATACCGTATATTTTGTTTCTTCCCAAATAACGTCGATATCTGAATTAAATTTTACACCTGTTGCAACATGGCCGGGATAATCGAGCCCGACAGCTTCCAGCTCTAACAGGTTTTCCACAAGCCACACAAATAAAAAAGAACGGTCTTCACAGTCTGAATAAGGGTAATAAATGGTTTCGGCAGGAAACATGAACTTCTCCCGCCCAAACTGGTCTGCGTCGGTCTTGTACGCAAATACCGTCTGTACAAATCTGAGCAAAACATCTGCAGCCTCTTTTTCAGACAGGCCATTAATCGCAGGCTTTAGATTATTTAGAATATCAGCCTCTGTTTCTTTTGGCATGGCTGCCGTAAAATATAATTGAAGCTCTGTCTGGGGATAGTACCTGTAAAAATGAATAAGATTTCGATTAAAGTAAATCGGAAAAGAATAGTCCTTTCCATTGCAGTGAAACCGGATATCTCTTTTTTCTGACGACATTGCAATAAGTGGTGAATCCTTGAAACTATAATCCATCAGTCTGTCAGCCCCCGGATATTCTCCTTTATATGAAAATATTTTTTTGAATTTAACCGGCTGCTGGTCAAAATACTGCGCATAATACCGCTTACCTTTAATGGTAAGGAATGGAATACTGTATAGCGTGTTTTGGGATGGCATCAGCAGATAGATCTGATCGCTTTTATATCCCACCCGGGACTCATAACCTGCTTTTGAAGATATAAACCATACAAAAAGGAGAGACATATTTCGGTTTCCGTCATATATTTTCTCACCGCTTTTATACAACAGAAAATGAAATCCCCAGTCATTCAGCTTCATTTCTTTTTTAAGTTTTAAAACATGCTGAACAAAACCCTTGTGATCTGTCAGACTCATGTTCTGCCAGAATTTACTAATGCTTTTTTTATTAAAGTGCATCACCGGCTTTGACTGAAAATTCGGATCAAAACAGAGATTTACAGGTGTCTCAAGGAAAAGGAATTCAATACATTTGTGATCTTTTTTTATGTCATCCGGCATGGGAAGGGGTTTAACCCGAACAACCGGCGGTTTGAAGTCTATTGCCGGCGGCTTATGCTCAGGTATTGAAATAACTTTATCAGTTTTGGGTTCAGGTACGGGCTCAGGCAACGTTGGTGCTTTTGGTATCAATTTGGGCTTTGGCGCCTTGTCGCTGACAAGACCCGAAGAGATACGGAATTCCTCCCAATTCGCATCCAGGAATTTTACAAATTCCGTATCCCGTTTATCCATATATTTTTTAAAGGAAGTTCTTTCACTATTCATCCAGTCTTTAAATTGTTGGTCTTCAACCTTTTGATCCGCAACGGTGAATACTGGTATCAATAAAATGAATAAAAAGGTCAAATAGGGCCGGCAACTTTTCTTTTCTTTCATATTTTTTATCCACTTGGTACGTTTGTTTAAATGTCACTTTACATACATCATAAATAGGCAACAATACAACTATAACTTTTTTGGATTAGAAACTATGTCTTATATCCACTTAAGCACACCTGCAAAAACAATCATCATGGCTAAGTTCAACCCAAATAATGAGCCGATGAATGCTTTTTGATGCTTTCTCTCCCAATCGTGTACGTAGAAGGCCACAACAAAAAATGGAATGTATACGGTAATAAAGACCGGTATCGAGCCCCACCAGGGGTAAACCCATGCAAAGGCAGGTGTCTGGACAAAGAAAATTTCAAGAAAAGAAGCAAAAGCTGCACAGCCGGTACCGATGAGCAGGCGGTTATTGATTCCAAGAATTTTTATTTTAGGGTCTTTGGGAAGTATCTTCGCAAATGTAAGGGCTGCAATCGAAAACATCATATTTATTTCAATGCCCAAGCCTACAAGAATCAGAAATGATGTACCTGTAGGAGCCGTCCACAGGGCATGACCGCTGAAATGCTGGATCAGTGCATTGACAATTTCCACAAACCAGTGAATCATATAAAGCGTCAGGCCCGCAGCAATTCCATTCCAGTTTTTTTTCTCTATTTCATTATAGTATACATATACCACAAGAACAAAAAGGGTAATGAACGACCAGTGAAAATTCTCCCCGCTTCTTAAGATACTCAATGCCTGCCCGGTTACTTCAGGGTTGTTCATGTTTGCTCCTCCTTATTAATATTTAATACCAATTTTGATGGCTTCATAAAATGCAACGGCCATTAAAGTCTCTTACAATCTTGCCATGGAGCTTAATATGCTGCCCAGGATTCCCCTGTTGCTGCTGTTTAGTGAGCTCACCTGAGACCCAGCCCTTTTATAAAATCTCCCACTGCCCTGAATACACGTTCGGCATTATTGCCGTTAATAATCCCATGTCGACCGAAATTAACCATAAGACACTCTTTATCATCAGACCCGAGTTGTTCAAAAATTCTGATTGAGCCTCTCGGGTTGACAACCGGGTCTCCATGAGACTGTACAACAAGGGCCGGCACTTTAATATCAGCCAGCCTGGATTCGAGAGAATCCATCAACCTGTCAAGTTCCATAAGACCGGATACGGGATTACGCAAATAATTGATATGAGGGTTTTCAGGTTGGTTTTCCACAAATTCTTTTTGCGCCCCCTTAAAACTTACCCTGTCCATCAACTTGTTCCATAAATTGACTGCAGGCACAAATTTGGATGAAAAATCCTGCAATTTCAAGGGTGGAGAGATGGCAAATACTCCGACAAGGTCTTTGACACGGGAACAAAGATCCAGGGCAAGGCCTGCGCCGGTGGAAAAACCACCCACAATAACATTTTTGCATGTATAGCGTAAAAAAACGTACCCTTCCTCAACCGATTCCACCCATTCCATATATGTGCGAGATGCAAGATCCTCGGGCGAAGTACCGTGTCCTTTAAGACGCGGGGCG
>JAFDJC010000340.1 GCA_019307665.1 Deltaproteobacteria bacterium
TATTTTCGACACCTATTGCACAATAGTCTATACCCAGGATCGTTAAAAGAATCCTGACACCCTCGACAATTTCCAGTGGATACTCAACCATAACCCTGTGATCACATGTAATGTAAGGTTCACATTCCGCCCCGTTTACAATCAGAGTGTCCAATTTTATATCCGGTTTTACATTCAGCTTCACATCAGCAGGGAATCCGGCACCGCCTAAACCCACAATACCGGCGTTTTCGATTTTCGTAAGGAGTTCTTCTCTGGAGAAATTCTTCCAGTCAACCGGTAAATAGGAACATGGTTTTACTTCAGGATCAGTTGAAATTACAATGGCAGGAGCTTTGCCTGCCACGGGATGGAGGATATTCTCAACACCCACTATTGTTCCGCTGACACTTGCATGAAGGTTTGCACCTAATTTCGTCCCGGTAGACCCTATAAGCTCCCCTTCACAAACCCTGTCCTTTTTATTTACCAGCAGTTGAAAAAGAGCACCCGAGTGTTGCTTCATAAAAAGATGTCTGTCCGAAACAGGCTTTTCGACTCTTTTCTTAACCAAAACTTCACAGGAAGCTCCGATATGTTGCTTTAAAAAAAGGGACACTTCAGGTGGATATGGCATGACTTCAACAGGAAGATTTTCCGTTAATTCCTTGTGTTCTCCTGGATGAACACCACCTATTGGAAAAGTCGCTAATGCTTTGTTGGTAGACATGTTATTTGATCCGCTTCAATCAATACTCAGATAATAATGCAACAAAAAAGTTTAACCTTTACAGTAATGATGCCAAAAAGCGCCTAAAGTTTACGCCGTTAAGTATAATATCTGTTTTATATTGATTGAATTCCTTAACTTTAGATCACTTCAGGCACGTCGAACTTCGCATTTGATCTTGTACTATGCTGCTGCTCCCATGTTTTTTTTGAGCAAGTTCTTGCCGTATTCTGCTCTTGTTTTGTGAGACATGTCGCAACGACTTCCAAACTCAAGGGCATTTGTCGGGCATGAAGAAACACAGGCCGGTTTTTTGCCCTCATCGATCCGGTCCATACACATATCGCACTTCATGACTTTTCCGGTTTCAGGATTCCACTGGGGTATTTTCCAGGGGCATGCCATGATACATGCCTTACAACCGACACACAGCTCTTCCAGGATATAGACCAGACCGTCCTTGTCCCTCCTCCGTATCGCTTCTGTGGGACAGGCATTGATACACCACGCGTCCTCACAATGAAAGCATGGGATAAAGAGAGATGACATTTTGGGTATCCCATCTACAAGCTTTGGTCCCAGTATCACAATCTTTCCCAAACTTGCCCCAGAAGGAACATTGTTCTCAGACTTACATGCAACCTCACAGGAATGACAGGCGATGCATTTTTGTGGGTCTGTGTAAATACAGTAATCTCCCATAGTTATACCTCCAAAACCATGTCTTTTACGGACGGGAATTCCGCTTTGATTATATTCTATTAAACTTTTTTGACAGTAATCCACGTATGGTCTAAGGCCGGACTTCCTGCGACTTTATCCATAATGTATTCCTGAAGCATCGAGTCCGCAACGCCACGTTTATAACTTCTTTTACTTTCTATCTCATTGTGACCAAAACCATGTAACATAAATACAGCTTCGGGATGAATCATATCCGTTACAAAGGCTTTCATCCGGCCCTTGCCAGCTTTTGATTCAATTTCCACCATATCATTATTTTCAATGCCCAAAGATTCTGCCCTGTTGTTGTTTATCCATAAAACGTTTTCGGGAACAAGCTCATTTAAATAAACATTGTTCTGTGTCATAACATTGGTGTGGGCAGCGCATCGCCCGCACATGAGCCTGAAAGATCCTTCCCGTGCATCCAGTTTTTCATAGGATGGAAGGGAAGGAATATTATTGTCCTCCATCAGACCGGAAACAAACTCGATTTTACTTGAAGGGGTTTTAAAGTTTATTCCGTTTTTTCTATCCCACCAGATTGATTTATCACTTAATGAGACAAATCCCTTTTCATCAAAATCTTCTATTTTGATATCCATATCCGCAAGTTGATAATTCCATATATCTTCAATTGTTTCATAGGGAAAAAATTCTCCTACCCCGAGACGGTCTGCCAGTTGTTTTATAATCCACCACATGGGCTTTGTGTCGAATCGTGGTTTGACACAAGCAATTCTTCTGTTTATTGCAGGTTTTAAACTTGATCCCATTTGCAAGGGATCTGACCGTTCCAGAAAAAAGGATTCCGGCAGAATAACATCAGCCAAAGCTGTGGTTCCGCCAAAGTTGATATCACTTGCAACTATAAGATCCAGTTTGTGAAAGGCCTTAAGGCTTTGTTGATAGTCGGGGTTTGAGTAGAGAGGATCAAAGCGAAAAGCAAATAGGACTTTGATGGGATAGGGGTCTTCATTCAGGATGGCATAGGGGAGCATAGTCCCCACCCCGTGTGCCGTGTCGGCAATAGGAAATTTATCTTGGCCGCATCCATCGAATCTGCGAGTATCCTCCATTTCGGGAAACTTTTGATCTGAAAATTTTCGTAATCCAGCTTCAAGGCCGGCGTCTTTGGGGCCTTTTTTAATAAATAGTCCGCCTTTTGCTTCAATGCTGCCCATCAGGGCGTTTAAAATCATTATGGAACGTCTGAAATATGTTTCTGTGGGATGACTGGAGCCCCTGTAACCATAATGAAAGAAAACCGATGGCCTGGCTTTACTTACTTCCCTGGCAAGTTTAATGATATCCCCGGCCGGTATATCGGTCTCCGCTTCAGCCCATTCAGGAGTATAGGGATCTATAAAAGTGGAAAGTTCTTTGAAACCTTTGACCCAGCGATCAACATATTCTGTATCATAAAGTTTTTCTTTGATGATTACATGCATCAGGGCATAGTTGAAGGCAAGATCACCACCAGGCCGGATCATTTTATAATCTGTGGACTTAGCAGCTGTAATAGTCACTCTCGGATCGATA
>JAFDJC010000341.1 GCA_019307665.1 Deltaproteobacteria bacterium
CGTCGTATTTCTTAAACAGTTCCACGTCGCCTATCAGGAAAAAATCCGCGCCCACCTGGAAGAATTGGTACAAAAACACAAACAAAATATTGACAGTTTTTTAAAGGAGAAACTGGGTGATATCCGCTTTCTGGCAGAGACATCCGGTTTTGAAGAACTGACCCGGGAAACCTTCCTTCAGGACCGCCTGGCAAGCCTGCAAACAGAATTTGATCCTGTCTTTGTAGACCTGGGCGTGGTGGATGAAGAGGGACGTCAAATTGCATACGCCGGTCCCTTTAAATTGGAAAAGGCCCGGTATTCCAAGGCCGAATGGTTTAAAAAAGCAATTAAAAGTCAGTATTTTATCAGCGACGTCTTTTTGGGTTTGCGGGGCCTGCCCCATTTTATTGTCGCAGTAAGATACGAATGGAAAGGTAGCTACTGGATATTGCGATCAACCATCGACTTTGTGGCCTTTAACAATCTCGTTGAAAACATTCGCATCGGAAAAACCGGATTTGCCTTTATATTGAATGCTAAAGGTGAATTGCAAACGAAACCGCTTCTTGCTGTGGTGCCCGGCGAAGGCCCGTACATGGACTTGATCCATAATGTGGAAAAAAACGAAGATAAAATTTCCATTATCGAAAGGGAAGACGCTTCCGGAAAGAAAAATATCTATGTATCGGCCTTTCTAAAAAATGGAGACTGGATGCTGGTATGCCAACAAAACACGGCGGACGCCTTTGCGGATTTATACCGTACTCAAAAGATCGCTGTAATGATCTTTTTACTGGGAGGGCTCGCCATTATCACAACGGCCATTTTAATATCAAAGCGAATGGTGAGCCGGATCGCAAAAGCGGATCGTGAAAAGGAGATGATGACCCAACAGGTTGTCGAAACCGGAAAACTGGCGTCCATCGGTGAATTGGCGGCCGGGATCGCCCATGAGATCAACAACCCGGTTGCCATTATGGTTGAAGAGGCCGGCTGGATACAGGATTTGCTTGAGGAGGACGAATTCCGGAAAAGTGAAAATCTCGATGAATTCGAGAGGGCCTTAAAGCAGATTAACACCCAGGGAAAGCGCTGCAAGGAAATCACCCACAAATTACTGAGTTTTGCCAGAAAAACGGATTCAAGGGTTCAGGTTGTCCAGGCGAACAATCTGGTTGAGGAAGCGGTTGAGCTCTCAGCCCAACGGGCGAAATACAGTAAAGTGGTTTTTAATACCCATCTTGAAAAGAATCTGCCGTTCATTCAGGCCTCCCAGTCCGAAATGCAGCAGGTCTTTTTAAACCTGATCAATAACGCCCTTGATGCCATGGACAATAAAGGCGGTACCATTGACATCACCAGTCGATTGGAGGATGATAATGTCGTGATTGATCTGGCGGATAATGGCCCCGGTATCCATCAAGAGCATCTTGCCAGAATATTTGATCCCTTTTTTACGACCAAATCAGTGGGCAAAGGGACCGGTTTGGGATTGTCCATCTGTTACGGTATTATCAATAAAATGGGGGGGGAAATTACGGTCCAGAGCGTGATCGACCAGGGGACCACGTTCAGCATCCGGATTCCCTATCAGAAAGGGTAACTAGTGCCCCTGAATACCCCACCTCAAAAATTACTGAAGGAGAATTGAAAATGGCGATTGCAAATGTACTTTTGGTCGATGATGAAGTCCCTTTTGTGGAAGCCATGACCCGGCGGTTGACAAAAAGAAATCTCGATATTGTTGTTGCTTACAGTGGAGAAGAGGCTTTAAAGCAGCTTGAGGAACATGAACGTATTGAAGTGGTCATACTCGATGTCAAAATGCCGGGTATGGATGGTATCGAGGCCCTGACGGAAATCAGAAAAAACCATCCCCTGCTAGAGGTCATTATGCTTACCGGGCACGCCACGGTGGAGTCGGCCATTGACGGGATGAAACAGGGCGCCTTTGATTATTTGATGAAACCCTGCGATATCGACCACTTAATTTCCAAAGTGGCGGAAGCCGCAGCCAGAAAAAGACAGCATGAAAATAAAATTGTCGAGGCTCGTATGAAGGAGATCACCGGAAGAATTGCCTAGAAGTGGGTTCAAAACCCCATCTAACGTCCAATGGCTGTGTTGCAAGCCTCTTCAAAATGCTCACATACTACCATGTATGCTACGCTTTTTCATCGGCTTGCGCCTTGCCCTTGAACCTAATCTGAGGCTTTGAAACCACTTCTAGGAAAATATCATGACAGCGAAGATAGAAAAAAAGACGGATCCCATAAAACTTCTTCTTGTGGATGATGAGGTGGGGTTCGCCAATGTAATCGCCAAGCGGATGTCCAAAAGAAACATTGATGTGACCAAAGCCTTCAGCGGAGCAGAAGCCTTGCAGGCACTGAAAAAGGCGGACTTTGAAGTGGCGGTGCTGGATCTGAAGATGGAAGATATGGATGGTATTGAGGTCTTGAAAATCTTTAAGAAAATGGACCCGGACCTCCCGGTCATTATGCTTACCGGTCACGGATCTGAAGAAGCAGCCCGAGAAGGGATTCAATTTGGCGCGATTGATTATCTAATGAAGCCCTGTGATTTTGAAGAACTGGTCCAAAAAATCATAGAAACCCACAGATACAGGGGGTGATGAAGGTGGAAAATTTCAAGGTCCTGCTCGTCGATGATGAGCTGGAGTTTTTAGAAACCCTGGTTAAAAGACTGACCAAACGAGGGTTGAACATCACCATGGCGAGCAGCGGTGAAGAGGCGCTTGCGGTCATTAGGGAGAAAAAATTTGATGTGTCGGTTCTGGATGTGAGGATGCCGGGAATGGACGGCATCGAAACCTTACGGGCAATGAAGAAGATAGCCCCTTTGATGGAAGTGATTATGTTGACCGGTCATGCGAGCGTGGAAGTAGCCATCGAAGGAATGGAACTGGGGGCGTTTGATTATCTTATGAAGCCCATGGACATTGATGAGCTGTTTTACAAGC